>JAPLHI010000042.1 GCA_026389695.1 Chloroflexota bacterium | reverse complement strand
AGGTAAATATGGCGGCGGTCGGCTAGAACATACTCGCAAACAAACGGTCTGATCAGCCTTTTTTTCTTGGTAAGACTTTCCAGTGCCGGAATATTGATTTCAACATTGAAGTGTCCGCTATTGGCCAAGATTGCGCCATCTTTCATCCTGGAAATGTGAACTTTATCGATAACATGTCTGTTGCCTGTCACTGTAATGAAAACATCGCCGATATCGGCTGCGTTGAGAAGAGGCATCACCTGGAATCCATCCATGGCAGCTTCAAGAGCGGAAATAGGATCGACTTCTGTTACAATAACCAGTGAACCCGGTGCCATAACGGTTATCGAAGTAATGTTTTGTCTTGGCATCGTTAACAGCAATTAAAGGATACTTAAGTTTTTTGGCTTTCGCCCTATTCTTTAACCGTATCACACCGGTAGTCGTTTCTTCCGTCCCACCGATAACGTTCTTTAGCAGCGCTGTTTTCTCCTTGTGTATAGTGCTGACGAGGTCTGCACCATCATCTATGGTTAAATGCGGTTTGTGCTCCAGTGCGGCGAGAATGTGCTTATAATACGTTTTATTATCTTCGCCCTTGATACAAAACATGGGGAACCCGGATTTGACCAGTGATGCTGCCACATCATCCTGGGTGCTCAAAGGATTGGAAGCGCAAAGCACCAGATCTGCACCACCTGCCTGTAAGGCCATGGCCAGATTGGCAGTCTCCGTGGTGATATGAAGGCACCCGGAGATACATACTCCCTTAAAAGGCTTATCCACCGCAAAGCGGGTCTGTATAAGCTTCAACACCGGCATCTGTTGGCTTGCCCACTCAATGCGGAGCTTGCCCTCATGGGCCAGCTTCATGTCTTTAACGTCATAATTCATTGTCCCGTTATCCTCAGCAATAAAATAGTATTACCCGATTGGTTTGTAGTGTCAAGTATTGTTACCTAACGAATATTATCAAAAATCTGATCTAAGACTCCTTGGTTTTGGATGTACAATCACCTAACTTCCTGGGGGGCTCCTCTTCAGAAGTATCCTTTGAGCCTCTCATTGAATTCCTCAGGGCTGAAACTGTAATCCTGAGTGCCATAGCACTCTACGGCAAAGGAAGCGCATACGCTACCCATCCTTGCGCAATGTTCGATACTCTTGCCCTGGACCAGACCACTGATCAGGCCGCCCCTATATGAATCGCCAGCGCAAGTTGGATCAACTATCTTCTTCGGATTAACAGCAGGAATGTTTATTTCACAATTCGGTGTGGAGACCAAGGAACCCTGTTCTCCCATAGTGACAATGATAGTATCAGTCAGTCCCAACAAGGCTTCTTTATTTAACCCTGTCTTACTAATAATCAGGTCTAGTTCGTAATCATTGGAGATAAGAATCCGGCATCCCTCTACAGCCTGTATCAGCTCTTTAGCATCCAACATTGGTAGCGATTGTCCGGGATCAAAGATATAGTCGATTCCTCTGGCTTTGCAGAGGAGTGGGTAATTCAGCATATCCTCAAGATTGCCTGGAGAGACAATAAAGAGGGTTTCCTTTGGATTGAGTTTGTTGAAATCCAGAGAGGAAGGGTATTTCATAGCACCGGGATTGAACCCGGTGATCTGGTTGTCGGCCCTGTCAGTTGTTATATAGGCGCTCGCAGTAAATTCATTCTCGATTATTTTAATATTCTCGGTAGCAATACCATTATGCGCGAGCCATTCGAAGTACCTATGATAATCATGGCCGATAGTAGCGGAGATTAAAGGATTTTCACCCATGAGTATAAGCGCGTAGGCAATATTGCCTGCTGTGCCGCCGAATTTCTCCTTCATTCCATCCACCTGGAAACAGACATTCAAAGCGTGTATTTTTTGGGGGAGGATATGTTCGGAGAAGTATCCTGGAAAATCCATAATCCTATCATATGCAATGGATCCACAGACAACGATTTGCATGTTCACAAGCCTCTTATATTATCTCGAAACCACCATTAGCGATACAACGCAACCAGGCATACGCGCCGGATTCTGTCGATACGAATCGGGCAGTTCTGAATTTTCAATAATTTAATCATGGTCAACACTGCACATGTCCAGGCAGGAATACCACGTGAGGAAGATAAATGGCATTTGTGTCTGCAGCAACTCTATTTTTCGGGGATGCTCGGGGTGGGCATCAGGCATGAGCAAAGACTGCACAAATAACGGAAGTTCGGATGCCATGATAGCAGATATTGTAACAGGTTTGGTTAGTTATGTCATCGAGATAAAGGAAAGCTATGCAGGCTTATTTTCTGTAATCAGCGTTCAATTCATCAAGCCAATCAATAGATTTGAGCTGCTTTTCAAGTATATATTTTATATACTCCCGCATGGCGGATTTTAATTCTTTGGAAAGTTCGTGGTTAAGTTTAACTTTGGCCGCCGTCGCATTATCACACTGCTGCCAGTAGCGCAGCACTTTGAGGGCGTTTACAGAGAGAATGCGTGCATTTATATCGGGGTAGCCGCACTCACGGCAAACAGCACCGCCATGAGATGGGCTGAAATAATTCACCTCAGGCTGCAACTGCCTGCCGCATCCTGTACATTTGCCCAATTGTGGTCTGTAACCCAGGTGATCCAGCAGATGGATTTCAAAATAACGTAGGATACGGGCACTTTCCTTATTGGTCGATAAATCACGGAGTGTATTCAACAACAGGCTGAAGAGCGCTTGATCCTCAACATTTTCTTCAGTAAAAGAATCAATCAGTTCCGTGATGTAAAAGCTACAGGAAATAAGCTCAAGATTGTCTTTCAGCTCAATAAAATTGTCTATGGTTTGCGCCTGTGTGATGATGTCGAGGTTACGGCCTCTGGCCAGCATGAGCAGGCTGTACGTTAGCAACTCCACATTGCCGCCGAGCTTACTGCCAGGACGCATGGCACCCTTGGCAATTGCCCTTATTTTTCCGAATC
Organism: Chloroflexota bacterium; assembly: GCA_026389695.1. Taxonomy (GTDB): domain Bacteria; phylum Chloroflexota; class Dehalococcoidia; order GIF9; family UBA5629; genus JAQUQM01. The sequence goes on along the minus strand of JAPLHI010000042.1, from coordinate 4,675 downwards.
CGGGTGTGTATAAGGTAAGCAAGCGGTCGGCTTCGCCGAACTTATTCCTCTTGATGACAATAGCTTCAGTTTGATATACACGCGAAGGCATATAGAAAAGCCGCTACATTTCCTGCCTGCCCTCCAGGGCACGGCTGAGCGTTATATCGTCGGCATACTCAAGATCACCACCAAAGGGAAGGCCGCGGGCTAATCTGGTAATCCTGATGCCAAGTGGTGCAATAAGACGCTGAATATACATAGAGGTGGCTTCACCTTCAAGGTTAGGATTTGTGGCAAGTATAACTTCTGTTACCTCTGCACTGCTGAGCCGATTAAGCAACTCCCGTATATGTAAATCCTCAGGTTTAATACCGTCGCTGGGCGAAATGACACCGTGAAGCACGTGGTAAAGTCCACGGTATTTCTTCGTGCGCTCAAGCGGCATAATGTCGATGGGTTCTTCCACGATGCATATCTTGGTCGTATCCCGTGTCTCATCATTGCAAATACTACAGGGATCCCTGTCGGTAATATTCAGGCATGATGAACAGAGTTTAAGATTTTCTTTGATTCCAAGTATAGCTTCCGCCAGGTCGCGCGATTTTTCTGCAGGTGCTTGTAGCAGATGATAAGCCAGCCGTTGTGCTGATTTCGGGCCAATACCTGGAAGCTTATTCAACTCTTCAATAAGCTTGGAAATGGGTTTTGCTACGGGCAGAAAATCCAGGTTCAATCAGGTTCCTCCCAGAAAAGTCCCGGTATTTTCACCCCACCGGTCAATTTGCTCATACTCTGGGCGGCCATCTCCTGAGATTTCTGTACAGCCTCATTGCATGCTGCCAGCACCAGATCCTGTAAAAACTCCACCTCTTCGGCATTGACTACTTCAGGTGATATCGTGATGGACTGGAACTGCTGATGACCGTTGATAACGATTTTTATGGCTCCGCCGCCGGCACTCACTTCTACATTAGTATTTGCCAACTCCTCCTGTGCTTTGACGAGTTTGGCCTGCAGTTCTTGAATCTGGCGTAAGTCAAATTTACTCATTATTCCTCCGTCTTCAAGTTTTCTTCTACTATCTTTGCCCCCATGCTTAATGCAGCTTCAACCAGATGATTACTGCCGCTCTCGCTGATTTCCGGTTTCTGCCCCTGTTGGATTAATACGCAGGTTACATTATAAGTGTGCCCGAATACCTCTTTAAGTTTTTTCTCAATTATGTGCAAGTACTTGCGATTGTCAATGTAAGTTTTGTGAAAATCATGATAAAAGCCGAGTACAAGATTTGTGCCGTTTATCTCCACGGGTTCACAGGCATGGCGCAGCCGCGCATCCAGATTGCCCTGAGAACCTTCTCCACGCATTGAGTTTATGAAGTCCTTCCAGTGTGTGCGTAGATACGATAGATCACCGGGGTCTTCCATATTAAGGGGTTCAGATAATCTTGCTTGTTCCAGGGGAGGTGGTGCTGAGTAGGTGGAAGTAGAAGGTTGGCCGGGATTGAAGGCGGAGGACTCTGCTACTTTAGGTGGTTTTGTTATCAGGCTGGCAGGTTTATACTGATCTACCGGCTTTACGGGTCTCACTGACGCCGCTGTCCTGGGAGCCTGCCAGTCCCGGTTGCTTGACTGTTCGGTAGTTACGTGTTTTTCTTTTGAGTGCTGGGAAAGGACGCTTTCCACAAGCGCCAGTTCCAGTGGTAGCTGTGAAAAACTGTCCATACGTAAATCTACACTGCTGAAAAGCTTAATTGCGTTAAGTAAATAATCTAAACTACTGCTGCCGGCAAGCGTCTGCATTTCGGCAACGTCGTCTGCAGTGGTGTCCAGCATTTCCGAAGAGCCGGATTTTACCAGCATGAGTTGCCTGAGGTAGTCAACAAGCTCACGATTAAATTGCCGCAGGTCAAGGCCTTCGCCGGCAATTGCATTGATTACCTTGAGCCCGGGGGATACATCCCGGGCAACGATGTATCTGGCGAGTTCGCGTATGCGCAGGTCACCGCTGATGCCAAGCATCGCCTGTGCCTGTGACAGCTCGATATTGTTCCCGTAGTAAGTAATCAGCTGTTCTAGGAGATTGGTGGCATCGCGGAGGCTTCCGGTGGTAACCCTGGCAACCAGCTTAAGGGCTTCGGAGTCAATCCCGATTCCCTCCTTACCGCAGATATGTGATAAGCGTGATATGACAGCGCTGCCGGACAGGCGGTGAAAATCGAACCGCTGGCAGCGTGAAGTTATGGTAGAGATGATCTTGTGTGGATCGGTGGTAGCTAAAATAAATATCACATGCGGTGGCGGTTCTTCCAGTGTTTTTAGGAAGGCATTGGCGCCCTCCCTGGTAATCATGTGCACCTCGTCGATTATATAGACCTTATAGCGCAGGATATTCGGAGAGTAGTTAACCCTTTCTTTAAGTTCGTTCATGTCGTCAATGCCCCTGTTGCTGGCTTCATCTATCTCTATAACATCAAGGGCATTGCCTTTGTTGATAGCCATGCATGAATCACACTGGTTGCATGGCTCCCCTTCGATGGGATTGCTGCAATTGACTGCTTTGGCAAGGATGCGCGCGGTGCTTGTCTTGCCGCTGCCGCGCGGGCCGCAAAAAAGGTAAGCGTGAGCTATTCTTCCGCTTTTGATTGCGTTGCGTAGTGTCTTAACAACATGTTCCTGGCCTGCAATCTCTGAAAATGTGTGAGGCCGCCATTTGCGATAGAAAACCTGGGAGGTCATAATTCAATTAATTATACCCTATCAGAGGTAACGGTAAAATTTAAGCGGAAGAATCACTCTATGCAAATTTAGCTTATGAGTGCAATCGTTGCGTTGCTATGCTATAATCATGCGTTACAGAAGTTTAATAGGAGTAAAGGTATTGGACAAGGAAAAAAAGCAGACGATAATGAAGAGCTATGGGATGCATGAAACGGATACCGGCTCATCTGATGTTCAGGTTGCTGTGCTTACTGCGAGGATCAACCAGTTATCTGAACACCTGAAAGCCCATTCTCATGATCAGCATACCCGCCGCTCACTGCTAAAACTAATAGGGCGCAGGAGGCGTTTATTGGGCTACCTCAGCAGCACTGATATTACGCGCTACCGCACCCTTATTGGCAAGCTAGGCCTACGCAAATAAATATCAAGAAGGTTTTAACTAATGTCCCAAATTTTTAAGGCTAATATCGGGGATCGGGAACTTTTTATCGAAACTGGTAAACTCGCTCTGCAAGCGGATAGCGCAGTGATGGTGCGATATGGAGATACGGTTGTCCTTGTCACCGCATGCATCAGCAATGAAGTAAAAGAAAACAGCGACTTCGTCCGCCTGACCGTAGATTACGAGGAGCGCCACTATGCCGTCGGGAAAATACCCGGCAGCTTTTTAAGGCGCGAGGGCCGACCCGGGGAACAGGCGACCCTGGCGGCACGGCTCTGTGATCGGTCAATCAGGCCGCTTTTTCTGAAGAGTTTACCTAACGATATCCAGGTTGTGGTAACTGTGCTTTCAACCGACCAGGAGAATGCCCCGGATGTTTTGGCAGTTATTGGTGCGTCAGCAGCATTGACCATCTCCAGCATTCCCTTCTATGGCCCCATCGGGGCTTCCCGGATCGGGTATATCGATGGAAAAATGGTACTGAATCCTCTGTTACCGCAGATGAACGATAGTGTGCTTGACCTTGTGGTTGCCAGCAGCCGGGATAACATCGTTATGGTGGAAGCAGGCAGTAGAGAAATATCACCGGAGATTTACCTTGAGGCATTGAAATTTGCCCACGAAGAAAATCAGAAACTTATCAAGCTTCAGGACGAACTAAGAGAAGCTATCGGCAAACTCAAGCGAAATGTTGAAGGCCTTGGCTTCAATAATGACCTATTGAGTGCTATAACCACTGATTTCGGCCAGAAAATGGCGGTTGCCCTTGAAAATGTGAACAGGAGTGACCGGCAGACTTCTCTGGATGAAGTAACGACTGAGGCCAAGGTAAAATTAAAAGAGACCTACGCAGAAGCTGAGGTAAATAACGCTATCGAGGAAGTTTTAAAGAAAACCTGCCGGGCTAAAATATTGCGAACACAGAAACATGTTGACGGCCGTGAAATTGATCAGATTCGTCCGCTCAGTGCGGAGGCAGGTTTACTGCCGCGCACGCACGGTTCCGGGCTTTTCTCACGCGGGCAAACCCAGGTACTTACTATTACCACACTCGGTTCGCTGGGGCAAGGACAAACCGTGGATGATCTGGGACTGGAAAATACCAAGCGTTTCATGCACCATTATAATTTTCCGCCTTTTTCCACAGGAGAAGTAAAACGAATGGGGTCTCCCGGGAGGAGGGAGATCGGGCACGGGGCACTTGCCCATAAAGCGCTCGTCCCGATTATACCTGATGAACAGGAATTCTCTTATACCATAAGGCTGGTCTCGGAAGTGCTCAGTTCCAACGGCAGTACATCTATGGGAAGTGTATGTGCTTCTACACTATCGCTTATGGATGCCGGTGTTCCGATCAAAGCCCCGGTTGTGGGCATAGCTATGGGCCTGGTTACGGACAAAGACAACCCCGAGAAATACGTTATTCTAACTGATATCGAAGGAATGGAAGATTTCTATGGGGATATGGATTATAAGGTGGCGGGAACAGCAAACGGCATCACTGCCATTCAGCTGGATATCAAGCTTC
>JAPLHI010000219.1 GCA_026389695.1 Chloroflexota bacterium | reverse complement strand
TAAGCAGTATTTACCCGCAGGTTGATTTCTTTTTTAAGCCAGGAGAGTTATTCGCATTTATTGACTGGTTAAATTTTTTGGAACCTGTAACATCAGGAAAATATAACAATGCCGGGGAAAACCTGGACTTCAGAGCGTGCGCCTACATACCAATCATCCAGGGATGTAATAACTTCTGTTCATATTGTGTTGTTCCATACAGGCGGGGCAGAGAAAGGAGCCGCCCTGCCCAAGATATTATTATTGAGGCTGAAGAACTGGCCGCTCGAGGTGTGAGGGAAGTAACTCTACTAGGCCAGAATGTCAATGCTTACGGTAAAGACCTCAATGCCAGAAATGATCTAAGTGATTTATTGTCAATACTGAATGAAATAAAGGGACTATATAGAATTCGATTCCTAACAAATCATCCTAAAGATATGAGCCCGCGTTTAGTTAAATCAATCGCATCACTGGATAAAGTTTGTCACCATATTTGCATTCCTCTGCAATCGGGTAACGATAATATATTAAAAGCTATGAACCGCCACTACACTTTGGACCAATACAGAGCTTTAATTGGCCGAATTAGAGAGGAAATCACGGATGTAGCACTCGGTACTGATATCATCGTAGGTTTTCCCGATGAATCTGAGGAACAGTATCTTTGCACTTATCAAGCAATTGAAGAAATAAGATTTGATACTGTTCATGTTGCGGCATACTCGCCAAGAGTTGAAGCGGCGGCTTTTAATAAATTTCAGGACAGTGTTCCCGCTGAAATCAAGATGCAACGGCTACTCAAGATTGAAAAATTACAAAAAGGTATATCAGATGCTATTAATCAAAATCTAGTAGGAACAGAAATGGAAATACTCGTAGAAGGTGTAAAGAACGGTAAATGGTACGGCAGGACTTACAGTGATAAGCTTACATTTTTGCAGAGTAGCGATAACTTATTGGGCCAACTTGTAGAAGTTGGTATTAACAAAGCAACCCCATGGGCGTTGCAAGGCAACCAAGTATTACTGGTATATAAGTAAAGCTTCGCTGCTTATTGAATTGATCTCAATATGACCAACGGCATACTTTCCGATTATCGACTTTTTACTTCTACTTGACAGAACGCCTTTCGATTAGATACACTTGCTTGTAGAACAAATGTACTTAATTCAGGAACTGTTATGAGAAAGCCGGGTATTAGTCGAACACGTCAGCAAATTATGGAGTACATACGAGAATTTTATGAAGAGAGAGGATATGCGCCCACTGTACGCGATATTATGAGAGGATGCAATCTCAGTTCCACGGCAGTTGTGCAACACCATCTCAAGGTCTTAGAGAGTGAGCACCAAATTGAACGAGATTCGAAAGTCTTCAGAAGCATACAATTACCTGACAGAAAATCAACGATAAGGGTACCCGTGTTGGGCAAGATTGCTGCCGGCACACCCATTCCAATTCTCAGTTCTGACTCCTGGTTCAGTGAGGCGATCGATACATTGGAATTAACGGAGGAAATAACCGGGGGAAAGGATTTGTATGCGCTCAAGGTCAGCGGGCACTCAATGATCGATGCTCTCATTGATGATGGAGACATTGTATTGATGCAACCAACAAATACTGCTGAAAATGGTGAAATGATTGCCGCGTGGCTAAAAAAAGAGCAGGAAATAACACTGAAAAGATACTATAAAGAGAACAATAGGATCAGGCTTCAACCTGCCAACTTTCAGATGAAACCTATTTATACGGAAACAGAGAATCTTGAAGTACAGGGTAAAGTGGTCGCCGTACTCAGAAATTTGCAAGGCGCTATTTAGCAAGTTGCCTGTTATGTTGTTGCAACGTTGCTCTTTCCCAATAGGTACAGAAATTTGATAATGCCCTTGCCAATCTAAATAAGGTAGGTGCGGTGAAAATACCCGCTTTTACGAATTCACTACGTACTTTTCTGCGATCTATTTCCAAGCCAATCATATCCTCCCCCGATGCCAATTCTTCCAGCACAGCAAGCAACGGTTTCTGAGCTTTCCTTTTCAGTTGGATAATTGCACTTACCCTTCTATTTTCCTCAGCGATTTTCTCCCCCATTAGCTGTTCAATTCCGTAGAAAAACATGCGGTTAACCACAATTAGATCAATCTTTTTCCACTCCAAAAGGATTTGGATGACTTGCTTCAGTATAGTAGCGGGGAGGTGTGGTGATCCCATATCGAAGGGATTCTTAATACTGGTTCCCTGTGGTGGCAGTAGTTTACGTATATTCTCCAGGATTTCCGGGGTCGATGCAGGTACTTTTAAGTTGAATTGCTCGCATATGTCACTGGCTGCAACACCTACTCCTCCACCTCCACCTATTAACGCCAGATTTCTATAAAAGCCAGGGCGTAAATAATTGAAGATGGCACTTGTATCCAGTAATTCCTCAAAGCTGTTAACCTGAACGGCACCCGTTTGTTTGAAAAAAGCATTCCATGCTGACTGCTCACCTGCAATCGAACCGGTATGGCTGTTGACTGCTCTTTTCCCGGTATCCGAGAGCCCTCCCTTCCAGATTATCAGTGGTTTTTTCCCTTGAAGGCTCTGTGCAATCTGACGAAATCTTTTTCCATCATTTATTCCCTCAAGATATGCTGAAATTATTTTTGTTTCAGGATCCTGTGCAAGGTATTCTAATAAGCTAACTTCGTTCAGATCAATGCCATT
>JAPLHI010000024.1 GCA_026389695.1 Chloroflexota bacterium | reverse complement strand
CGTGGCTGTCAACGAGTTCGAGCACGTGTACTCCCGAAAATGTCCTTTTTCCCGAGCTCATATATGTCTGCGGGCTTCATTATTCCGGCCTCGGTTATGATACCCGTAGCCAGCTCCAGCGGAATCATATCGAAGCCCGGTTCAGGTTCCTGTAAACCTGCCATAAAACCGTTTATATCAACCTTCGACAGCTCGCAAACCAGGTATACAGGCACTTTCCTTCGCTCGGCTGTCCTGGCAAGCTCAAGTGAGGGCGTGCCGTTAATAAAATAACCGTGAAACGATATTGCGTCCGCTCCTATCAAGGCCAGATCAGCCCTCGCCATCTGCCAGTATATTTGATTGACGGGTACTAACTGAGTGACTATTCTGGATTTTTGCAGGCTTGCGGCGGTCAATTCCCCGTATGAAATTTTATTGAAATCCGACTCAACTGCCAGCACCTTGAAATCGATTTTTTTCCGTGCGGCAATTTCCATGGCGCTGCATACCGCTGAACTAAAGCTGCATGTAATGATAATAGAACGGCTATTAATTATTGTTGCTGTGTTTTGCGCTGCCCGTCGTGAGGTTCGCTCGCTGTGGCTGATAAGGCTCTCAGCTTTGTTTATCCACAGCTTTCTCAGGTCTTCAAGCGATTTCTTTTCAGTTTGAACTCCGGATAAAGCTTCCTTAAATTGCATCATATAATTGGATATGGAGACCATGCCGGGCCTGATTCCCATGATCTCTTCAGCCGTTTTATGGAGCTCAGTGATGAGTTTATGGGCGGACGTAGCCTTGCTTTCGAGAGTGGAGGATTTGATTATATCGAGTGCCTGCCTGGTCAGCGGGCCGGCGCCGTGTGTACGATCGTGCTTAAGCTGATTAAAGCTCTTTCTGACGGAAGCTATCATCGCTAAAAATTATACAGCAATAATATGAATATTTATATATGCAGCTCGATAACGTCATTATCCCGTAGGATGTGGTCCTGTCCCACCCTCTGGCCGTCGAACTTGCTTGAGCCCCACAAAACGGCATAGCGCAGTTTGCTTTTAAAATCCTTGTGGACTGATTCGGCAGCGTCTTTAACGGTAGCTCCTTTTTTTAAGACTATGGGATCGGTCAAATCAACCTTAACCCCGGGAGACTTGGTATGTATACGTATGATGTCCAGGTAAGCAAACAATTGTCTTTTTAATTCTTCCAGGTTCTCCTTGGAATCTGCCGAGACCTTTATGCTGTCAAAAAGTCTGCCGTATTTGCTTTGTAGAGATTTAACTCCTGCATCGTCAAGATCGAGGTCTCCCATATTGCCGATGATGAACATTTTGCGTGTGCGCAAACCGATAGTGGAATCCTCAGCGTTTCTATTTTCAGGTACAATGGCCATATTTTCGAGCTCTTTGAGGGTGATATCAGCCTGTTCCACCGGGTTATTGCTAAGGTCGACTACAATTGCCAGCAGGTCGGCATTCCTCAAAATACTGTTGGACCAGATGCGCGACTCATACATATTGACAGCCGGCAGGTCCACAATCTGTATCTGTATATTTTCAAAAGGCATCATACCCACGTTGGGAGATTTGGTAGTGAACTGGTAGTCGGCAATTTCAGGGTGAACATTAGTCAGGGAGGCCAGGATGAGCGATTTGCCGGTGTTCGGTAAACCCACCAGTGCTATCTGACCGGCGCCTTCCTTGCGGATGTAAAAGCTCTTTCTGCTGGTGGCGGCTTTCTTTTCAGCCTCTTCAGTTATATGGGCTATTTTTCTGCGCAGGTCAGCCTGGAGATGGTCGGTGCCCTTGTGCTTGGGCATGATGGAGAGCATGGATTCCAGAGCCTGGATTTTTTCTTCTGGTGTTGAAGCGTTCCTGAAACGCCTTTCAGCTTCGAAATACTGCGGTGGCAAATTCGCCGGCATAACCCCTCCCCTGTAACCGCACTATTTTAGCATCCCGGTCAAGTATAATACTAGAACTTGGGCCGGGTAATGATGGTAATGGGTATGGCCAGTATGGCAAGTGCCCCGGCTATAACAAAACCCATGACATAACCGGGAACGGCGCCGCTGATAATGCAGCCTACCAGGGTACCCAGCCAGACTGCGGTGGTAACCGCTCCAAGGTTGCCTCCCATCCGTGTGGATACGAAGAAGTTGGATACGATCAGGCTGCGTGTGACAATAGTGAGGCTGTCCCCGATGGCATGCGGCACGCGCAGGGCGAGAAAGCTGCCAAAACTATTGGCCAGAACCAGCATTATGTTGGTCAGGCCGGAGATGGTAATGCCGACATAAAATAACGCCGCCAGGCCGCGTCCGCGGGCATTAAACCTGTCGCCGATAAGCCCGCTCGCCAGTGAAAGCACTGCCATAATATTTGCATGTATGAAGTACATCCAGCCTACCTCTGCTTTACTGAGGCCGATGTCTTTATTCAGGAAAAGGCTCATGCTGGTCTGCTCCGCCCCGGCGTGCAGTGAGAAGAGGAAAACCAGGATGATAAAAACAAGCACCGATTTATTGGAAAGGTCTGCTTTGTAATCGGCAAGCCGCACAGCCGTGCCGGGGATGTCGGCCAGAAACAGGCTCAGTATCAAAAGCGGTAGCTGGCCTGACAGAGAGAATGTAAAGACGGCATTCATATCGAATGAGGACATGATAAAGCCGCTGATGAGAGGACCCAGGCCATAGCCCACCAGTGTGGAAGCGTTAAAAAATCCCAGCTTAACACCGCGGAAATTATCTCCCAGGGTTTTAAAATACAGGGATGGCAGCGCGTTATTAAATAAGGCGTTACCGCAGCCGCCCAATGCCAGCAGCAGCAGGGTCGGCCAGAAGTCATGAGTCATGATGAGGCCGAGTATGCTTAAGCTGAAAATGAACTGGCTGGCTATCACCAGCTTCTTGGGCGATATGCGGTCCACAAAGATGCCGAAGGGGATCATAAGCGCCAGCGATGTCAGTGGGAAGACCGATACAAGGAGACCTACCTGAAAATGGGTAAAGCCCAGGTCTATCCAGAATATGGTAATGTAAGCCAGCGTAGACCACAGGAACATTACCTGCAGTAGCTGTACTATGCAGGGAATCACGTAGCGTTTTGAGAAGCTGATAGTTTCCATCACCGTTTGGGGAAAGAAAAAGTATAGCAGATAGCGGGTTGAGGCGCTAAATCATGTATTAGAAGAATACTTTGAAACGCTGGCTGCTGCGCCCCATGGCAGGGAGGAACAGTGGTTTTTTTGCAGTATTCGGCTTTTTAGAGTATATTATATGTGGTGGTTTCGGTTTAGGTTACTAAATACTTAATTACATAAATTCGTTTCTTCCCCGCCGTAGTTAATTCAAGTTTAGGATGACCCCGACTTCAAGCCACAAATTTATAACAAGGAGGTCATCCCATGGGCTTTACAGACAAAAAAATTACCTGCGCTGATTGCAATGCCGAGTTCACTTTCGGTACTGTGGAACAGGAATTCTACGCGTCCAAAGGTTTTACAAATGAACCTAAACGCTGTCCTGACTGCAGACAGGCAAGGAAATCGGACCGTCAGGGCAACGGCTCCGGCCAACGTGGCAGACGCCAGATGTTTGCAACGGTATGCGCCAAATGCGGCAAAGATACTGAAGTACCGTTCGAACCGCGCCAGGATAAACCGGTTTATTGCAGCGACTGCTACAGCGTAATTAAATTGAGCAAGTAAAACAGTAACATGTCATTGACATACGCAGGCTGCAACCTGCGTATGTCAAAATAATTTTTGTGAGGTAAAAAGTCAAATCATGAACATATATGTTGGAAACTTAGCCTACGAAGTAACGGAAGATGATCTGCGGCAGGAGTTTTCTGCCTTCGGAGAGGTCACTTCGGTAGCTATTATGAAGGACAGTTACAGCGGTCAATCCAGGGGCTTCGGGTTTGTAGAAATGCCGAAACTGACTGAAGGCCAGGCCGCGATCAACGCATTGAACGGCAAGAAAGTAAAGGAACGGGCGCTTACCGTAAACGGGGCGCGTCCCAGGTCGTCCGGCGGTGATAACAGGTCTTTCGGAGGCAACAGGGGTGGGGGTGGTAGACAGCCTTATGGCAAAAAGGGTGGCAGCTCTGGTGGTGGCAGGGGCGGAACGCGAAGATATTAAAACGTGAAAAACAAAAGGCTTCCTGTTGTCGAAGATCCCTTCATTATTAATCCTGTTATTAATACATTAGGCAGTAATGAAGTCGAGCTGACTGTTCTTGACGAAAAAGAAGTTGAAGAAATCGCCAGGATAGCCGCGCTCTGGGAAGACCGTTTATCCACTTCAGACGGACTGGAAGCCGCGGTCATCCTGGAACCAGGTATCAAAGCGATACACGGTATCCCGCCGGAAGTCATAGAGCATGATTTATTTGATGACCCGGTACGCATGTATCTGCGGGAAATCGGCAAGGTTTCGCTGCTCACTGCCAGAGAAGAGAGGTCTTTAGCCAGCAAAATCGAAGAGGCTAAACACCTGGCAAGAATAGAGAGCTATTGTTCGATAAATCCCGATGGCACTGATCCCGAGATAAACATCATAATCTGCCTGCTGCGCCGCCTGGTCGCGGCGTATCCTACAGTCAATGTTATTACTAAAAAACTCGGGTTTGAGAATGAACGAAGTTTCAAGCAGGCTATTCTGAATCCAAGGTTCAGGGAAGCGGTTGATGGTGTGGTCGATCAGGAGATCATTGACGGCATAGCTGCGGATTGTGGCAAGACTGCTCCGGAAGTCTGGCTGGATTTAATAGAGCTTTCTGCATATAGCCGCCTTTTACCCTTAAAAGTCTATGATATCATCGGAGAAAAAACCACCTGGCATGATCTTGAATCGCTGGTAAAAGAGCCGGTCAATGAAAAATTCCTCCGCAAGCTGCAATCGGCAAAAGAACAGTTTATTGTTTACACGGATGGCGTGAAAAGTGAGGCGAAGAAATCGGGCAAGCACCTGATTGAAGCGAACTTACGGCTGGTGGTCAGCATAGCTAAAAAATACAGCCTGTGCCATATGCCTATTCTCGATCTTATACAGGAAGGTAATATCGGCCTTGTCCGTGCAGTGGATAAATTTGAGTACAGGCGGGGTTATAAATTCAGCACTTACGCCACCTGGTGGATCCGGCAGGCCATTACCCGAGCTATTGCCGACCAGGCCAGGACTATCCGTATCCCTGTGCATATGATTGAAAATATAAACAGGCTGCTGAAAATTAAAAGGCACATGAACCAGGAAACCGGCTGTGAGCCGACCACCGAGGAAATTGCCATGGCTATGGAGCTTCCAGTAGAAAAAGTGGCCGAGATTATGAAACTTACCAAGCTTCCCTTATCTCTGGAAACACCTGTAGGTGAAGAGGAAGACAGCCACCTGGGAGACTTTATTGAGGATAAGATTGCCACGCCGCCTAATGAGGCTGCTACCCGTGGATTACTCAAAGAGCAGATAAACGAGGTACTCTCTGAACTTACGGACAGGGAGCGCAGGGTAATCTTGCTCAGGTTCGGCCTGGAGGATGACAGGGCAAGGACGCTGGAGGAAGTGGGCAAAGAGTTCAAAGTGACACGTGAACGTATCCGCCAGATTGAAGCTAAAGCGCTGCGCAAGCTGCGCCACCCCAGCCGGAGCCGCCGGCTTAAAGATTACCTTGAATAAATTTGCCAGATAGATAGTTCTCTTCAAACTCTGTGAATAAAAAGAAAGCGGTAGTTTAAACTACCGCTTTCTTTATTTAAAATGCTTTTATAACTGTGATTTACACCCAGCCGCGCAGCTTCATGGCCTCCACCACACGCTCTACAGCCCTGACGTAGGCCGCCTGCCTCATATTGATCTTGTATTCCTTGTGGGTATCGTAGACCGAATGGTAGGCAGTGGTCATCTTCCTGTCGAGCCTTTCGTAGACCTCGTTCTCTTCCCAGTAGAACATATTGAAGTTCTGCACCATTTCGAAATAAGAGACGGTCACACCGCCGGCGTTGCACAGGAAGTCGGGTATAACATGGATGCCCTTCTTGTACAGGATGTCATCGGCTTCCGGTGTGCAGGGGCCGTTGGCCAGCTCGGCAACGATCTTGGCCTTCACGTTGCCTGCGTTTTTCTCCGTGATGACGTTTTCCATGGCTGAGGGGATAAGGATATCGACGTCGAGCTCGAGTATCTCTTCGCTGCCGATCTTGTCTCCCATCTTCAAATTGCAGACGGAGGTAGTCTTGGTCTTGATCTTCTGGGCCTCATCGGCGTCGATGCCGGTCTTGCAGTAGCAGCCGCCCTGGCTGTCGCAGACGGCCACGATCTTGGAGCCGAACATCTCTTTGGCAAGCTTGGCGGCATAGTAGCCGGCATTGCAGTAGCCCTGTACGGCGATCGTTGCCTTGCTCAGGTCTATTTTAAGCTCTTTAGCTGCTTCACGGATGCAATACATGCAGCCCTTGGCTGTAGCATCGCCGCGGCCTTTGGAACCGCCCAGGGCCAGGGGTTTGCCGGTGATGACGCCAAACTGCGACTTGCCCGCGATAACGGAATACTCATCCATGATCCATGCCATGATCTGTGGAGTGGTGTAGACATCGGGAGCGGGGACGTCCCTTTCCGGTCCGATAAACGAAAATACGGCGCGTGCATAAGACCTGCTGAGGCGCTCAAGTTCACCCTCGGACAATTCCTTGGGATTACAGATGATGCCGCCTTTGCCGCCGCCGAGGGGTAAGTCCATAAGTGAGCATTTCCAGGTCATCCAGGCTGCCAGCGCCCGGACAGTATCAATGGTCTCATCCGGGTGAAAGCGGATACCGCCTTTGGTAGGGCCTTTAGCATCATTATACTGGACGCGGTAACCCTTGAATACTTTTACAGAGCCGTTATCCATGCGTACCGGCAGGGATACGTGCAGTTCGCGCATCGGGCTCTTCAGTATCTCCGTTACGTCCGGGTCGAGCTTCAGGATGCGGGCGCACTTGTCGACTTGCCTTTGAACGATTTCGAACGGATTGATTGCTGACATACTTCCTCCTGTTTTTGTTTTTATCTCAATTTGATTTGCTGACTACCTGGGTGCCTGCTTTACCGGTATGCCCCTGCTCTTGAGGTATTCCTTGGCTTCTCTGATGGAAATTTCCTTGAAGTGGAAGATGGATGCAGCCAGAACAGCCGATGCCTTAGCTTTCACTACGGCATCATAAAGGTGCTCCAGCTTGCCTGCGCCGCCGGAGGCGGTGACCGGTATAGAGACAGCTTCTGCCACGGCGAGTGTCATCTCGATGTCATAGCCTTCTTTAGTGCCGTCCGCATCTTTGCTGGTAAGCAGGATTTCGCCCGCCCCGAGCTTTTCCACCTTTCTGGCCCAGTCAACGATGGATATGCCTGTGGGCTCATTTCCGCTCTTGACCACGACTTCGAGCCTGGGCCGGTTGGATCCCGGCGGATTTTTCAAGCCGTCAATGGCTACGACCAGCCTGTCTTTACCGAATTCCCTGGCTGCTTCCTTGATCAGGTCGGGTCTTTTAACGGCTGCCGTATTGATGGAAACCTTGTCAACCCCTGAGTCTATGAGTGCCTTCATGTCTTCCAGGGTGCTGATGCCGCCGCCGACCGCGAAGGGGATGGTTACCTTTTCCACCACGCGGCGCACCCAGTCAAGCCGGGTCTTCCTGCTCTCCACGGTGGCAAATATATCCAGGAAAACAAGCTCGTCGGCGCCCTCACGGCAGTAGGCTTCCGCGGCTTCCACGGGGTCACGCGCATCCTTGATGTTCACAAACTTAACGCCTTTGACCACTCTGCCTTCCCTGATGTCCAGGCAGGGTATGATTTTTACCTCTTTCATTCGTATATCTCCTCGAATTCGACCAGACTTTTATATTCAACCACCGTACTCATGGCATGTGTCTCTACGTGAATTCCTGATTCTTCTACGGCTGCTATGGGATTCAACCCTCCCGTTAGGATCATGCCGACCCTGTTTAGCTCCAGGGGTACTTCGCAGAGAGGTTCACTGACATTACCTACCTGCAGCACGCCATTTAATCTGGCTTTAGCCATTTTTGTAATTACCTCGTGAGCCAGGGGACGGCAGATAGCCGGAATCTCACGGAAGTTAGCCAAAATATTGCCGCCGCCGCTTTTGGTGACCTGCATAACGGAGGTCATCCTCGCCTTGATGAAAATTTCAGATGGATCGAGTGAACAGCCGTCGTAATGAATCAGCTCAATAAAGCGCAGCGGTTTGTGGTCCTGCATTTGCAGCAGCCCGCCGAATTTGGAATTCATGGGGATGCCGGCTTTAAGCAATGTGCCGTTTACCACGATACTGCAGACCGTTGCCAGGGCTATTGTGCCGTCCGGGATAACAAGGTCGCCCATTTTTTTTCCGGCGTGAGCTGTCATTACCAGATTGCTCACACACAGCCTTTTAGTAAATACGGGCTTCATAATCCGCAGAGCTTTCTTAAAATCCTGCTCTTTAAAATATGAGACGTTGACGGGAACCAGTCCGGTCCTTTTCTCCAGATCGAAAGTTGTGCGGAAGGCAAGCAGTTCAATCCTGGATATTGCGAAACCGACCTTGTCTTTGACCATACCCTGTTTCAGTTCCTTGATACCGAGGTCTGTAATCTCCCTGCCGTCCCTCCTGCCTGCCAGGCGTGTCAAGCCCTGCTCATCCATGAGTTTTAAATGATAGCGTACCGCTCTCTCTCCAAGGTCCACGCCAAGATCCATAAGCCTGCGAGCGATGACAATGGAGCCCAGAGGTTCACTGGAACCAGCCAGAACCTTGAGTATGGAAAAGGTCTTTCTTTCTACGTCCTGTGTTTCAAAAG
>JAPLHI010000177.1 GCA_026389695.1 Chloroflexota bacterium | reverse complement strand
GTATCAGTTTCAGCGGCCTTCCCAATACACCACCGCTGGCGTTGATCTCATCGACTGCCATTTGCATGATATCCATGCAAGGTCTTGTGCCGGGTGATGATGTATTACCTACATAACCGATAACGATCGGTCCACTGCCTCCCGGTGTTGACTGTGTTGCCGGTCCACAGCCAACAACAACCAGCGAAGAGATCAATAATAATGTTGTGACGAATAATACAAGCTTGGTTTTGTACGCCATTATACCTCCGATGATTTAGTTGTCGCTTGCTATTATACTATGAATCTCCATTCGTAGTATACGTCTAATTGTATATGAACTTAACCTTATTATTACTGAAAAATATTAATAACAATATAAAGGTGCAACTACGGGTATGCTTTTTCAGTTACAGCTAAATAGTTAAATTGAAGTATTGTAATTCTGCCAGGTATTCTGGAACCAGTGGTCGGGGTGAGTGGATTCGAACCACCGACCTCATGGTCCCAAACCATGCGCGCTAGCCGCTGCGCTACACCCCGAGAAAACAAATTTAGTATAGTTTGCAGAGCATAGAGAGTCAAGAAGGTCCGGATGAGGATTTGAACGTTATTTACAATTGGGGCAAATATCGAAAAAGCCAGCAGGTAAATCCCATTTTTTCCGGATGTATTCAAGTTGAGCTACAGGAGCCCACTCAATGCCGCATTTACTGCATTTCTTTAATTTGAATTCGACCTTCCATCGGTCGATACGCCGGATACCGTTTTTATCTTCCATTTGAATTGCATTAGTTGGGCATACGTAAAAACAGGAACCGCATCCGATACAAGCCTTTGCTCTCTCAAGGTAAGGAGGTTTAGGTTCTTTATGAATACCCCTGTTTACAAGGCTGATGGCACTGACACCAACCACCTGCTCACAGGCCCGCACACATAGGCCGCATACTATGCAGTCGTGCTTTTCACGGTATTCTTCCCTGAAAGATGGTTTTTCGATACCGTATTCAGCCGCCAGGCCTTTAATGACCTTATTCTCAGAACACCTTGCCAAGAGCAAATCCAGCAGCATCTTTCGATTGCGCACTACCCTCGGCGAATCAGTCTGCACAACCAGGCCTTCTTCAACCGGATAGAGGCATGAGGTAACGATGCGGTTGCGTGTACCGCGCGTTATTTCCACTATACAAAGCCTGCACGCCCCGTAGGGTTCAATTTCCTCATGGTGGCATAAAGTCGGAATTTTAATACCGTTATCGGCGGCAACCTGAAGAACAGTCTTGCCTTTTTCCGCAGAGTATTTCTGTCCGTTGATAGTCAGAGTAACAGATTCACTCAATCTTTACAGCTCCCATCCTGCAAATATCGTAACACGTGCGGCATTTAATACACTTGGACTGGTCGAGAACAACCGGCTTCTTCTTGCCCATATCAGTAATGGCGTTCGAAGGGCAAACTTTTACGCACATGCCGCACCCGGGGCATTTCTCATCTATTATGCTGAATTGTATCAGCATCTTGCATACGCCAGCGGGACATTTTTTCTGTTTTATGTGCGCTTCATATTCCTCGGAAAAATATTTAATGGTCGTTAACACCGGGTTGGGAGCGGAGCCGCCAAGGGCGCATAATGAGCTATCCTTTAGATGGGACGAGAGCTCTTTCAGCAGGTCAAGGTCACCTTCCCTGCCTTTCCCTTCCGTAATATCATTCAGGATTTGACGCATCCTTTTAATACCCTCGCGGCAGGGAACGCATTTACCGCATGATTCCTCCTCCAGGAATGTCAGGAAATACCTGGCAACATCAACCATGCAGTTGTCTTCATCCATTACAATCATGCCGCCGGAACCCATCATCGCTCCTGCTTTAGTCAGCTCGTCGAAATCAACTGATAAATCTATTAGTTTTTCAGGCAGACACCCCCCAGATGGACCACCGGTCTGAACAGCCTTAAATTTCTTTCCTCCCCTTATACCGCCGCCGATATCGAAGATAATTTCCCTGAGCTTAATACCCATCGGGATTTCTACCAGGCCGGTATTATTTACCTTGCCTGTTAATGAGAATATCTTGGTGCCGGTATTGCCTTTTGTGCCTATGCTGCTGAACCAGGCGGCGCCGTTATTAATGATCTGCGGTATATTGGCCCACGTTTCAACATTATTTAAATCGCTTGGACTGTCCCACAGCCCTTTTTCAACCGTATGCACGTATTTGGCCCGGGGTTCGCCGGTTTTACCTTCCAGTGAAGCCATAAGAGCGGTCGATTCTCCACAAACAAATGCTCCGCCACCCCTGTTGACCCGTACACTAAAATCGAAGCCCGAGCCGAGTATATTCTTCCCGAGTAATCCCAGCTTCTCCGCCTGCTGCATCGCCGTGGTTACATTTTTCAGTGCAAGGGGGTATTCATTTCGGACATAAATATAGCCCTGATGAGATCCGATTGCGAAAGCACCTATTATCAATCCCTCAAGCACACTGTGGGGATTGCCTGTAAGCAGGCCTTCATTGGCATAAGCACCGGGATCGCCTTCGTCGGCGTTGACGATGACATACTTAACATCCCCGTGGGCATTTCTGCACGTTTCCCACTTAGAGCCGGTTAAAAAACCGCCGCCGCCGCGACCGCGCAGCCCGGATTGTTTAACCACATCAATTATCTGTTCGGGTTGCATGGTAGAGAGCGCTTTGGCCAGCGCAGAATACCCGCCGATGGCTATATAATCCTCGATACTGGTGGGATCTATCCTGGTGTTATTGCCCAGGATAATACGTTTCTGGTTCCTGTAAAAAGGCAGGTCATCCTGTTTGACCGTTTCCAGATTGGTTCCGGGGTCTTTATAAAGCAGCCTGCCGATAGTCTCTTTTTTAAGAGTTTTCTCAATGATTTCAGCCACATCTTCAACTTTGATCTTCTGATAAAAGATGTTGCCGGGTTCGATAATGGCTATCGGGCCTCTTTCACAGAATCCGTGACAGCCGGTGACTTTGAATTCAAGCTGGTTATCCAGGGCTCTTTTTTCAATCTCCAGTTTAAAAGCGTCAACTACTGGATTGCTGCCGTAAGGCCGGCAGGCCGTACCATTGCAAACCGAAATGCGCGGTTTACCCGTATCCGGCTTTTTGCTCAGTGCCTGCTGAAGCTTTTCAAGGTCTCTGGAAGATTTTATTTTGCTTGGCATATTTATAATTCTTTATTTGCTGTATTTTTTTATCATGGGCTCAACTTTGTCATTCGTCATATGCCCGAAGTATTCATCGTTTATTTTCACAACGGGGCCTGTAGCACAGCAGCCCATGCAGTTAACGGTTTCAAGTGTAAAATTGTTATCCTTTGTTGTATTGCCGCGCTGGATATCAAGCTGCCTTTCCAATGATTCAAGTATCAATTCACCGCCACGGACGTGACAGGCAGTGCCCAAACAGACATTCACGATATGCTTGCCTCTTTCTTTCAGGCTGAACGCCCTGAAAAACGTCGCGAGGCTGTAAACCTGGCTTTGCGGGATATCCATTTTCTTGCTCAGCTTATCCAACGCTGCGCGGGGCAGGTAATTATATTCAGCTTGCACGTCCTGCAGAATTGATACGAGCTGGCTCTTATCGTTATCGTATTTCTTTATGATAGCGGTTACTTTATCTTTCATTTGCTCTTTTTCCCCGATGCCAGCAGCTTGATCTTGTTATATTCCACAAGAACTCTTTCCTGAATCTCGGCTATGTTTTCTTTGGTCAGGTGGCGGAAACGGCCCTGTAACTTCAAGTAATCTTCTACCGGACGCAGTTTGGGGTAATCGATATTCAGTTTATATACACCGTTCTCTATCTCATAAATCGGGAAAATACCGGTTTCAACCGCCAACCTGCCCATTTTGATTGTCAGGTTGGAAGGGGTGCGCCATCCATTCGGACATACCGATAGTATATGAATATAAGAGGGGCCTCTTACCTTCCTGGCCTTTTCAATTTTAGCCATTATGTCAAACGGGTAACTGCAACACGACGTTGCCACATAGGGAATATTATGTGCGGCCGCAATCGCAGCCATATTCTTTTTCCATGTATGCTGTCCCATGCTGAGCTTTCCCGCAGGAGC
>JAPLHI010000158.1 GCA_026389695.1 Chloroflexota bacterium | reverse complement strand
GAGCAGGGCGCCGACTGCCCCGTGCTGCTGCTCACCGCAAAGGAACACCCTTTCCCATGGAACGAAGCACTTGTCGAAAATGGTGTAGGAGTCAGTTGCGCCGGGCATGAAGCCCCTCTTGAAATGCTTGCGCTCACGCAGGTTATGGATGGTAACAACCTGCTTGACGCCTTCCCAATCACCGGGGACGGAAAAGGCAACCGCCCAATCCTTTTCTTCAGGAAGGAGCGCGCGGGTGGGGACGACTATGATCTCGTCGGCCACCGATGCCTCGGAGTTGTGGACTTTACATCCCTGGACCACTATGCCGTCGCTCTTCCTTTCGATGATCCTGACGTAGGCATCCGGGTCTTTCTGCTGGCTGGGCCTTTTCATCCTGTCGCCCTTGACGTCCGTCTGGGCGCAGCAGCCAACCATATCTCCGTCCTGAAAGGGCGTTGCAGGCATTGGAGCCGTCGATGCCCATACAGCGCTGAATGCAGCCGCCTACCCGCTGGCACAGGGCGCGTGTCATATCCTGTTTCTTGTGCAGGTCTTCCTTGCTCTGATGAATGTGGGTGAAGCGGTTGATGGTCTTGCCGGTGAGGTGGCTCTTGGCCAGCACCAGGTCCTGCAACGCGGGATCCTGGGCAAAATCGAAGGTCGATCCTATGGTGTTGATGCAGTCCATCTGCAATTCGTCGGTGCGGTCGATGAGGTGGCCGTCGTAATAGACGTTGCGGCGCATCTTGCTCAGGCCTTCGATATACTGTTTTTTGGTTCTGAGAGCTGTTTTTTCCTTACTGCTTGTGGTCATTTGCCTTGTGTTCCTCCTGTTAAAAATATTTTAGTTTTATAATTGTTACCTTTAAAAGCGAAATTATTTCTTCTCTCGATTTCTGCTTACCTCCTCTGTGGTTGATTATTTTCTAATTAAATTCTTAGCTGAATTGCAGTGTTAGTTCTTGAGGGATTTCC
The DNA here is from genome assembly GCA_026389695.1 of Chloroflexota bacterium. GTDB lineage: Bacteria > Chloroflexota > Dehalococcoidia > GIF9 > UBA5629 > JAQUQM01. The sequence goes on along the minus strand of JAPLHI010000158.1, from coordinate 1,910 downwards.
TGGAAGTACGATAAAGTGGTTTCGCCTCAGGTTCTTCTTTGGGAATAACCACCTGCGCAAGTATGGTCTTGATCTGTTCACTGGCGTACTTATCGACGGTGTAGTATTTTCTTAAATACCAGCCCCGGTTAGCCCAGGCATTGGCAATGGCAACGATGTTGTGCGCCATCAGCTTGGGATACTGAACCTTGAACTCTTTATTTTCGATTCCCCGGTGGATGAGGTCTTCGAAGTACTCGACGATGCGGCTCTCCGCCTCGTACACAATTCTCCGGTCTTTAAGGCAGAGGGAAAGCATCACATGATTAACGAAATTATGAAAATCGCGGTAATTCTCAACGATGTTTAAATAGTTCCTCATGGCTCCTTCGAGCTCTTTAGCTGCGGTTCCCGTACCTGCACGTTGGAATTCCTTGAGCCCCTGCTCCGTAAGGTCTGAGGTGAAATTGATCAGCAGGTAGAGGATATCTTCCTTGGAACCTATATAATGGTAGAGTCCCCCGGTGCTCATGCCCAGGGCGGCTGCCAACTCACGCGTGCTGATGCGGTTGTAGCCCTTTTTGACGATCAGCTCAGCGGCGACTTTTACAATCTGGTCCCTGCGCTGGCTCACCAGGTCTTTATCATTGCTGTAAGTGCGGATTTTTCTCATTGTAATTCAGACAGACCGAACGCTCTGTCGTTCGCAGCATATTTTAGCACTTCCTCAATATTTTTCCAACCGAAATTTAGACGTTTCATGGGCAGGCGGTGAAAAAATTTTGTACAATAGTCCATGAGCGCTGGAAAGGAGGTTAACATAATGGCGGTAAAAAAAGTGGGCGAAAAATACAGGTGTGGTGTTTGCGGCAACGAGGTTACGGTCACCAAGGTTGGCGGCGGCACGCTGGTGTGCTGCGGTCAGGACATGAAAAAAATAGAGGGATAGGAGAAATTGAAGATGGCCAAATCATTGAAAGGAACCAAGACGGAGCAGAACCTGCTCAAAGCTTTCGCAGGTGAATCTCAGGCCAGGAACAGGTATACATACTTTGCCGGCCAGGCCAGGAAAGATGGATTCATGCAGATAGCCAATATATTCGAGGAAACGGCGGGCAACGAGAAAGAGCATGCCAAGGTATTTTTTGAGTACCTGGAGGGGGGTGAAGTTGAGATTATCGCCGGCTACCCCGCGGGCATGATCAAGAATACCAAGTCGAACCTCGAGGCCGCGGCCGCCGGTGAGCATATGGAATGGACCACGCTTTATGCCGATTTTAGCAAGATTGCCCGCGATGAGGGTTTCCCGGAGGTTGCCAGATCATTCAAACAGATCTCCGAAGTCGAGAAATTCCACGAGGGCAGATACAGGAAGCTGATTAAAAACATTGCCCATAACGAAGTATTTGTGAGAAAAGAGAAGACCAAGTGGCATTGCACCAACTGCGGCTATGTGCACGAAGGGACCGAGGCCCCCAAGGAATGTCCCGCCTGCAAGCATCCCCAATCCTACTATGAACTGCTGGCGGAGAATTATTAGACTCGCTCACTGTACGGATTCCTGGATTAAAGTAGAATACTTAGCCGGGGACGACCCCCAGGATAATCCTGAGTGCGTCAGGGCAGAGCACTGCCGCTATAGCGGCGTACATTGCTATCCGGTCGTTTTACATAAAGTTCTATAAGGAGAAAACATATGGGTTACAGCGGAGTGGATTACTACAACATCGACGACCTGCTGTCCGACGAAGAGAAGATGATTCGGAGCCGGGTGCGGGAATTCATGGGAAGTGAAATCGCACCGCTGGTTATTAATGCCTTTCATAGAGAAGAACCGATTGATATGCAGGTGATAGCACCGCGGATGGGAGAACTGGGAATGATCGGGTCTTTTATCCCCAAGGAGTATGGCGCCGCCGGTTCAAACTATG
>JAPLHI010000014.1 GCA_026389695.1 Chloroflexota bacterium | reverse complement strand
TTATCTTTTGTTTCCATTATACAGTCTGACCGTTACGCGGACTAACGGTATGCTGATAAAGCTGTAGCGCGTACATGATATAATTTATAATCTTTGTAAAGCTAACCAGGAGGTTACTGTGCCGGATCAAATACAAAAAGTGGACATGGACAAAATAGTCTCGCTCTGCAAAAGGCGGGGCTTCATTTTTCAGAGCAGCGAAATTTACGGCGGACTGTCCAGCTGCTGGGATTACGGCCCGCTGGGCGCTGAGCTGAAAAGGAATATCAAAAACTACTGGTGGCAGAAGGTGGTGCAGGAGCGCGATGATACGGTGGGCATTGATGCCAGCATCATGATGCACCCCAAAGTATGGGAGGCTAGCGGACATATAGCGGGCTTTTCCGACCCCTTGGTGGAATGCAAAGCCTGCCAGCACAGGTTCCGCGAGACGGATATCAATTCCAAAACCTGCCCGGATTGCGGAAGCGCTTTAACCGAGGCGCGCATGTTTAACCTGATGTTCAAGACTTTCATGGGCCCGGTAGAGGATGCCGCCAACATTATTTACCTGCGGCCTGAGACGGCACAGGCCATGTTCGTCAACTTCGACAATGTGCAGTCGACGACCAGGAAAAAGCTGCCCTTCGGCATAGCCCAGGTGGGCAAGTCCTTCCGCAATGAAATTACCACCGGTAACTTCATCTTCCGCACACGCGAGTTCGAGCAGATGGAGATCGAGTACTTCGTTAAGCCGGGAACAGATGTCGAGTGGTTCGATTACTGGGTCAAGGAGCGCTTCGATTACTATGTGGGGCTGGGCATCAAGAAGGAGAACCTGCGCCTGCGCGCGCATGAGAAGGACGAGCTGGCGCACTACGCCAAGGCGTGCTTTGATGTGGAATATAATTTCCCCATCGGCTGGTCGGAGATAGAGGGCATCGCCAACCGCGGTGATTTCGACCTTTCACAGCATTCCAAGTACAGCGGCAAGACACTGGACTATTTCGATGAGGAAAAAAATGAGCGCTATATCCCCTATGTGATAGAGCCTTCATCCGGCGTTGACCGCACACTGCTTGCCGTCCTGGTCGATGCGTACGACGAGGATATTGCCGATAACGAAACCCGCGTGGTACTGCGCATTAAGCCGTCACTGGCGCCCATCAAGGTGGCCATCCTGCCCCTGAGCCGCAATCAGAAACTGCTCCCGATTTCAAGGGAGGTTTATACCATGGTGAGGAAGTGTTATATGACGCAGTATGATGATGCGCAGAGCATCGGCAGGCGATACCGCCGCCAGGATGAGATAGGGACCCCCTACTGCGTGACCATAGACTTTCAATCTCTGGAGGACAACCAGGTAACCATTCGCGACCGCGACAGCATGCAGCAGATAAGAGTACCCATTCCCGAACTGATGCCGGCTTTAGAGGCAAAATTCAGGGATTAATGAGTAAAATTATTGCTGCCGGTGTAAACAGGAAACACTGAAAAAGGATGAAGATTCTGCATTTTGCGGATACCCATATAGGTGTGGAAACCTACGGGACGCTGGACCCGAGCAGCGGGCTTTCCACGCGGGTGCTGGATGAACTTAAAGCTCTGGATACAGTTTTAGACTATGCTGTTGATAACAAAGTGGACCTGGTGCTTTTCTGCGGTGATGCTTATAAGAGCAGGGAACCTTCGCAGACGCACCAGCGCGAGTTTGCCCGGAGGATCAGGCGTCTTTCCGAGGCCGCAATTCCAACTGTGATCGTGGTGGGCAATCATGACATACCGGGATCACCGGGGAAAGCTAACTCCGTGGAGATATTCGAAACGCTTGACATAGAGCATATTTATATTGCTAATAGGCC
>JAPLHI010000088.1 GCA_026389695.1 Chloroflexota bacterium | reverse complement strand
AAGCCGAAGCAACCATCAAAAAAGAACACTCTATGCTGGCGTAGTCCGGAAGAAGATAAATTCTCATAGTAAAAGGGGAGGCTTGATAGCCTCCCCTTTTATTATGAGAATTTATCTTATTCCTGATTACGCCAGCATAGCGTGTTCTTTTTTAATGGTTGCTTCAGCTTCAGCAATGATTCTGTCCATAAGTTCCTGAACTGTCGGCAGATCGCTGCAGGCCCCGATGATCTGGCCGGCGAAGAAAATGCCTTCTTTCATATCCCCATCATAGAGGGCCTTGGTATGGCGCATCGTGCCCGCAGCCTGGCGTGCCTGTACCCACAGGGGATGACTCTCCTCAGCGCCCATCATCTTGAAGCTCATGCCCAGAAACTGCATCCAGTTGAGATTGAGGAACTTTTTCACATCGTAAGCGCCCTTTAAGGCATCCACTGCCGGGAATCCTCCTTTAACCATCCGTTCCGTCACCGGTGTTTTTAAAGCCCTGCCGGGCATGCCGTCAAACTTGTCACTATAAAGCGTATCACTTTCAGACGCCTTCAGGCATAGCTGTTTAAAGTTCTCGTGGACGATGCTTTCTTTGGTGAGGGAAAAGCGGGTGCCCATGGAAATACCGGCGGCGCCGAGGGCTAACGCTGCGGCCAGGCCGCGTCCATCGCCAAACCCTCCCGCTGCTATCACCGGGATCTTTACGCTGGAGGTAACAAGGGGCAGAAGAACCAGCGTAGTAGGCAGTTCACCATGTGCCGCTGCCTCATTTCCCGTAACTACTATGGCATCGCATCCCAGTTCGGCGGCTTTCTTGGCATGCTTTACCGTAGCGGTTGTCCCCAGAACCTTGCCGCCATATGCGTGCACCTGGTCAATGAACCATGGCTTGCCCAGGGTGTAATTTATCACAGGCACTTTTTCCTCTGCGGCAACCTGTATCGTGTCCTGGGCAATCTTACCGAACATAAGTATCTGGTTGATGCCGAATGGCTTGTCCGTTAAACTCCTGATCTCACGGATGTTTTTCCTGGTTTCTTCCGGTGTGCACCTTGCCGTAGCAAAAATTCCCAGGCCCCCAGCATTGCACACCGCAGCTACCAGTTTTGGTTCGGTAACCCAGTTCATTCCCGCCAGCATGATGGGATGCTTGCACCCAAAAAGTTCGGTCATCGATGTTTTGATCATTTAAATACTCCCTTAAATCAGCGGATTACATGTACCGCCATGTAAAATCGCATAGGCGTTAATCATAGAGGAGGAAATCCTATTTGAACGGTACCTGTTGAGATGTTATTATATACCATCGTAATTTGAACCTCAAGGAACTCTCATTTTTATATTGCTTGCTAATTAATCTAATCGCGGCATTACTGTAATTGTGATAAGATCAGGAAATAATAATTATGAACATTGATATTGTAAAAGAACTCGATCCTCTATTTAATCCGAAATCCGTAGCGCATATCGGCGCAACTAATAACCGCAATAAATGGGGATTCTCCACTATTACCAGCCTCATTAATACCTTTCAGGGGCCTATTTATCCCGTAAATATTCATGAGGAATATATTCAGGGCCTCAAGGTATATAGGAAAGTAACGGATATTACGGAGCCGGTTGACCTGGCGGTTTTTACTATTCCCGCGGAGCGTGTGGCGCAAGCTATGGAGGATTGTGTTGCCAAAGCTGTTAAGTCTGCTGTAATTATCTCTGCCGGTTTTGCCGAGACCGGTCCTGAGGGGAAAAAGCTGCAGGACGAAGTTCTTAGGATAGCGCAAAAAGGGAATATCAGGTTCATAGGGCCCAACTGCATGGGCTACTGGAGCGCTTCTTCAAACCTGGGAGCATTCATGATGCCTCTGCTTGTCAGGGACGGCCCTCTTGCCTTTGTATCGCAGGGGGGTAACGTTGGCGCTGCAGTTGTTGTGGCAGGCTATGAACGTGGGGTGGGTTTTCATCGTTATGTCAGTTGTGGTTGCGCGGCGGATATAGCCATCGAGGATTACATTGAGTATTTCGGTAAAGATCCGGAGGTTAAGGTCATATTGACGTATATTGAGGGTCTTAGCGATGGAATCAGGTTTATGGAGGTAGTAAAACAGGTAACGCCCAAGAAACCTGTAATTGTTCTCAAGCCTGGGAAAACGGAAGCCGCTGCTAAAGCTATCAAATCGCATTCGGGTGCCATGGCCGGATCAGATGAGATTTATGATGCCGCTTTTAAAAGAATGGGGGCTACCCGTGTGGAAAACCCGGAGGAAATGCTGGATGTAGCCATAGGATTCTTGACTCAGCCTCTTCCCTAAGGGCGGAATGTAGCAATTATTACACCCGGGGGTAGTTATGGTGTCCTTTGCGCGGAAGCATGTGAAGAAGATCATTTGAATGTGATCAAGCTGCCTGATAAAACTATCGAGGAATTGGATAAAATGTTCCCACCCCGATGGAGCAAGGGCAATCCGGTTGATCCTGCGGGCGACAGGAACTTTATCGCCTATTTAACTGCCCCTGAGGCCTTACTTGCTCTTAAAGAAGTTGATTCGTTGATCTTCATGGGTTTTGGCGGATTTACTCTATTCGGTTCGTTGTTGGTGCAGCAGCGCTCGAAAGTGGAACAGCAACAGATGAAACCTGAGGAAATCACGCTCAGGGATGCAGCCCTGAGGGCCATTATCCCCATTCTGGAAGATATCCGGTCGGGTGACGTTGATAAAACGGAAGCCGGCATCAGAATCCTCATAGAGATGCTGGGTATGGTACTGGGGATAAAAGACAAGCTGGAAATTGAAGATCTGGCGGCTATGACAATTGCAGCCAGGCATTCAGGAAAGATGGATGACTTCCTCATCAATGATTTGATGGAGCTTGCCAGCGGAAAAGCTCTTGTAAACGGCAGTGCCAGGTCTCGGGTGGAGATAATTAACGACCTCATCAGCAGGCTCTTACGAGCTTTGGTCAGCCAGTGGATAGAAAGCTGGGGCAAACCGGTGATCACAACTACATTTACCGAGGATCAGGTTAAATTAATTGGCGACCATTACGATTATACATCTGGCAAAAGAGCTGCCAGGGTCCTGGT
>JAPLHI010000019.1 GCA_026389695.1 Chloroflexota bacterium | reverse complement strand
AAATTAATGGCAAAGTCATTATCGTAGTGAAGGGGGTTAAAATCACCGAACGCGCCCGCCCATTTTACCAGGGCAAGCGTGGTGGCAACCTTGGTCAGTGAAGGGATCTCCTGTCCGATATTGACATCTTCCCAGCATATCTGCTTTTTCATCTTATTCACTCCTTTAATGAATCCCGCTGTGGCGTTGCCTGGCTACCACATCGCCGTTCTGGTTGACCATCGTCATCTCAATGGTGGAAATCAACATCTTGCCACCCTTCTTGCCCTCTTTTTCCTCGATGCCGACAACCTCGCTGGTGATTACTATGGTGTCGCCGGGGCGGATGGGCAGAAAATATTCCGATTCCATGCCGGCATTAATGGCGCGGGTATACCCCGCTTTGGCTATTTCTACAGCCATCTCCGCAAACAGATCGCTGGAATTGACGAAGGTGAGACCGGGCTCCCATTTTGCCGGCCAGCCGAAGAAATCGGGCGGTGCGATGATTCCTCCGTATTTAGACCTGGACGCATATTCATCGTCCCAGTAAAGCGGGTTTCTGTCCCCCGACGCGTCCGCGATTTTTCGTATATCGGTGCGGGTTACTTCGTAAACCTGGGGGTTTCCTTTTCTGCCTATCAGACTCTTCAATGCTTCCGACGTCATAGCATCCTCCTTATTTTTAACAGGTAGTTTATGATTCACTGCAGGAGATAATTGTAGCACACACAATTTTATTCTTCTTTGAAATTTAACAGGCATGAATGGAAAATATATTCAGAGAAATTTATAATGATCAACCGGAAAGCAAGTTTGATTAAAGGAGGAGGGCAAATGGACTTTTCGAAAATTTCACTTGAGGGCAAGGTTGCATTGGTTACCGGCGGCAGCCGCGGGATCGGCTATGCCAGTGCACTGGCCTTTGCCGCTGCCGGCGCCGATGTAGTGGTGGCCAGCAGGAAGCAGGCCGATCTGGATAAGGTCGCCGAAGAGATCAGAGCTAAAGGTCGCAAAAGCCTTGCTGTAGCTGCGCATACTGCAAAGATGGAAGATTCCAGGATGCTGGTAGAAAAAACCATGGCGGAATTCGGCAGGATCGACATTCTATTTAACAATTCGGGCACCAACCCCTATTTCGGCCCGCTGATGGATGCGGAAGAATGGGCCTGGGACACTACCATGAACGTCAATCTCAAAGGCCAGTTCTTCTTAAGCCAGGTGGTAGCACGCATCATGAAGCAAAAGGGCGGAGGCTCTATTATCAACACTTCTTCTGTAGGAGGACTGAAAGCTTCGGAACTGGGAATCTATAACACAACTAAAGCTGCGTTCATTATGTTAACTAAATGCATGGCTAAAGAGTGGGGGCAATACGGCATCAGGGTTAATGCCATCTGTCCGGGTGTGATCAGAACCAGGCTGAGCGAACAGTTGTGGAAAGACCCTGAGGCAGGCAGGGCTGCAGCCAATAATTGCGCCCTTCTGCGCCTGGGCGAACCGGACGAGGTAGCCGGTGTAGTCCTCTTCCTGGCATCGGATTTAGCCAGCTATATAACCGGAGAACACATCGTCATAGACGGCGGACAGATGGTTGGAGCGCCCGCCTTCCCGGAAAGGACCGTATAGTAAAAAAGAGGTTAATCTTAATTCTTCTTACCCACCGGCATGATATATAAAATGGTCTTATTCCCGGCGATGCCGAGGACATTTTTTACCTGCTCCTCGCTGAAGCCGGCGGTGGTTACCGTGCCCAGGTTTAAAGCGGTTGCCTGCAGGCAGATGTTCTGCGCCGCATGGCCAGCTTCCAGGCATATAAACCTGATACCGTTTTCACCAAACCTGGAAAACTTATCCAGATTACCGGCAATTACTATATCTATAGCGCCGTTCTGAGCCGCAGGCATCTGACTGATATCTTTTCTAACATCGCCGTCTTTGATTTTCTTCAGCTCATGTCCCGCAGGCACATACAAATAGACGCCGGCTGCCAGGCCCTCGACATTGCCTGCAACCAGATAAATTTCTAAAGGATAAGTTGCCATGGCGGACGGCGCAGTCCGTTTTCCCGA
>JAPLHI010000128.1 GCA_026389695.1 Chloroflexota bacterium | reverse complement strand
CTATGACATTACCTTAGTTGTCATTACGAGCGAAGCGTGGTAATCTCTGCAGCCGACATTTCTACAGAGATCACCACGGAACTGCGTCCCTCGTGATGACATATTAAAGTTAGTGCCTGGTGATGACATCTCACCTTTCTGTCATTGCGAGCGAAGCGTGGTAATCTCTGCAGCCGACATTTCTACAGAGATCACCACTGTACTGCGTCCCTCGTGATGGCATATTAAAGTTAGTGTCTGGTGATGACATCTCACCTTTCTGTCATTGCGAGCGAAGCGTGGTAATCTCCCTGTGATGCCGAGAGGCGAGCTTGCTTCGTCATTTCATTCCTCGCAGTTACATGATTAGAAAACGCTTTTCGCTATGACATTGCAGTAATGTTATCATTAGTGCCGCATTTTGAACTAACCTGCCGGAGGTCAAAGATGACATATAAACACATCATCGTTGAAATAGAAGACGAGATCGCTACCCTCACACTTAACAGGCCCGGTAAACTTAACGCCCTCAATCCACTGATACTGCGTGAGATGGCCACGGCCATCAAACTGCTTAATGAGGATGACAGGGTTAAAGTATTGATCATGACCGGCGCCGGGCGTGGTTTTTGTTCGGGTGCCGACCTTTCCGGAGACACCAGTATCACGGATAGAAAACAACCGGGCGTCAGCCGCGCTGAAAGCATCAGCCCCTTCGCCGGTCTCGGCTGGGGCATTCAACAAATGTCCAGATTCACCAAGCCCATCATCGCCGCCGTCAACGGCCCGGCGGTAGGTGCAGGGCTTTCCTATGCTCTGGCAGCCGACATCAGGATCGCTTCCGCAAAAGCCTCTTTCTCAGCCATATTCATCAAGCGCGGGCTGGTGCCGGACGCTGGCATTTCCTTTTACCTTCCCCGGCTGGTCGGCGTCAGCAAAGCTATGGAACTGATGTGGACCGGTGAAATAATCGACGCCCGGGAAGCGGAACGCATCGGCATGGTCAACCGTGTGGTGCCGCATGATGAATTAATGAAATCAGCACGAGAATTTGCTTTACAGTTAGCCTCAGGGCCGTCGCTGGCTATCGATATGGTCAAGCAGATGGCCTGGACCTCTCTGAAAACCGATTCGGTGATTACCCAGATGGGAATTGAAGATTACATGCAGCGCGTCGCCGGCGATTCCGAGGATGTCAAAGAGGGCGTAGCGGCCTTCCTGGAGAAACGCCCGCCCAGGTTCAAGGGGAAATAGTTACATTCACATTGACATAGCAGGGCAAAGAGTTTAAAATTTCCTATCGTCAGTTGCCTTTTTGTTCCCAGAAGGGCGGCCAGAAATAAAGAAGAAGGAAGTGAATTTTAGTGCCCGAAGTTAGACTTGGAGAAGGAGAGAGCTTTGAGAGCCTTTTGAGGCGTTTCACCAGGAAGGTACAGCAGGAAGGGGTAATCAGCGAAGTGCGCCGCAGGGGCTTTTACGAAAAGCCCAGCATCAAGCGCAAGCGCAAAGAGGCAACCAAACGCCGCAAGAGCAATCGAACAGGATAGCCATGGCACTTCTGGATAAATTAAACGAAGATCTTAAATCCGCAATGAGGGGCAGGGAGCAGCTCCGCATGACGGTGCTGCGCATGGTTCTCTCGGCGGTGAATTATGCGGAGATAGCCCAGCAGAAGAAGCTCGACGACGCGGGAATCATCACCGTGATATCCAGGGAAATCAAACAGCGTCGTGAGAGCATCGAGGCCTACGAGAAAGGCAACCGCCAGGACCTTGCCGATAAAGAGAAGACGGAACTGTCCATGCTGCAGGCATATATGCCTGCACAGATGGGACGTGATGAGATAACAGCCCTGGTTCAGAAAGTTATCGGGGAAGCGGGAGCCAAAGGCCCCGGCGACAAGGGCAAGGTAATGCAGAAGCTTATGCCGCAGGTGAAGGGCAAGGCAGACGGCGGCGAGGTAAATAACATCGTCACCGAGCTCTTAAGCAAACTATAACCCGGTTATACTCTGGAATACTCCCCTGGTATAAGCACAGGTTTTAACTCGACATCTGCATAGACCGGTTTAACAGCTTATTTGCGGCATGGATGCCGCGATTTTTATCTAAAGAGTGTTCAAATTGAAATTCGGTATAGTAGTCTTCCCCGGAACCTGGAGTGACCGCGACTGCTATTATTCCGTGCATAATATACTGGGGCAAAAGGCCGCTTACGTCTGGCACAAAGAAACCGACCTTTCCGATTACGATTGCATTATTCTCCCCGGCGGATTTTCCTATGGCGATTACCTGCGCACCGGCGCTATCGCTCGCTTCTCCCCCGTTATGGAAGCAGTGGCGGCATTCGATAAAAAAGGCAAGCCCGTCATCGGTATCTGCAACGGCTTCCAGGTGCTCTGCGAAGCCCACCTGCTGCCGGGCGTACTCAGGCAGAACGATCACCTCGAGTACCGCTGCCAGTGGACTTTCCTGAAAACCGAGAATATTGCCACCGTCTTTACCCATAAATGCCGTCAGGGCCAGGTGCTGAAAATCCCCATCTCCCACTACGAGGGCCGCTATTATGCCGATGACGATACGCTTAAGAAGCTGGAGGATGCCGGCCGCGTGGCCTTCCGCTACGCTACGCCCGGTGGAGAGGTTACCAGAGAAGCCAATCCCAACGGAGCGCTGAACAATATAGCCGGAATTCTTAACGCGAAGGGTAACGTGCTCGGTATGATGCCGCACCCCGAACGTTCATGTGAGGATGTACTGGGCAGTACCGACGGTAATATTATCTGGGAGTCTATCATTGCCGGTATCTAAAGAAACACTCGATGAAATAGCGCTCAGCCGCAAAGAGTACAACCTCATCGTTGAGAAGCTGGGCAGGGAACCCACGCCCGTAGAGCTGGGCCTGTTCGGTTCTCTATGGAGTGAGCACTGCGGCTACAAGTATTCCAAAGCGCTGCTCAGAATATTCCCCACGGCGGGCAAGCATGTGCTGATCAAGCCCGGCGAGGAGAATGCCGGCGTGATTGACATCGGTGACGGCCAGGTGATTGGCTTTAAGATGGAATCGCATAACCACCCCTCGTATATCGAGCCTTACCAGGGAGCGGCTACAGGTGTGGGCGGCATAGTCCGCGATATCTTTACCATGGGCTTGAGGCCTATCGCACTGATGAATTCACTGCGCTTCGGCCCCCTGTCGGAACCCCACAACCGCTACTTATTCGGCGGTGTGGTGGGCGGTATCGCCAGCTATGGCAACTGCCTCGGCATTGCCGACGTCGGCGGTGAGATATATTTCGATCAGTGCTATACAGGCAATCCGCTGGTTAATGCCCTCTGCCTCGGCATCGGCAGGTCCGACGGCCTGGTCAAGGCGCGCGCATCGGGCGAAGGCAACCTCATCATGCTGGTAGGCGCAGATACGGGACGCGACGGGCTCCACGGCGCTTCGGGACTGGCGTCACGCACCTTCGAAGAAGTGCGTGAGCTCCGCTCAGCCGTACAGGTCGGCAATCCCTTCATGGAAAAATTGCTGATTGAAGCCTGCCTGGAACTGGCCAAAACCGATTGGATCGTGGGCATGCAGGACTGCGGGGCGGCTGGCCTTACCAGCGCCACGATCGAGGCGGCAGACAAGGGTAAATCCGGCCTTGATATCGATGTTCGGAAGGTACCGCGCCGCGAAAAAGGCATGACACCCTACGAGGTCATGCTCTCCGAGTCACAGGAGAGGATGATCGTTATAGTTAAAAAGGGATATGAAAACAAGGTCAAAGCCCTCTTCGACCGCTGGGAACTGCACTCGGATATCATCGGCACAGTCACAGCAGACGGCATGGTCGTCATCAGGGACGGGGCGGAAGTTGTAGCCAATGCCCCGGTGAAGCTACTTAATACACCGCCAGTATACCGGCTGAGGCCGACGCGGCCGGGCTGGCTGGATGAGCTTCAGCGTTTGGATTTAAATAAAATTAAAAACATTGCCCCCGGTAAAACAGGCGATATGCTGCTCAAACTGCTGGCTGCGCCCAATATCTGCAGCAAGCACGCAGTCTACAGGCAGTATGACCATCAGGTGGGCGACAATACGGTGGTGCTTCCGGGCAGCGACGCCGCCGTTCTGCGCATCCAGGAAACTTCCAAGGCAATATCTATGGTCACCGACGGTAACGGCCGTTATTGTTATGTAAACCCCTTTATCGGAGGCGTTATCGCTGTAGCTGAAGCAGCCCGCAATACGGCATGCAGCGGCGCCAGGCCCGCGGCCATTACCAACTGCCTGAACTTCGGCAACCCTGAGAAAAACGATGTCTACTACCAGTTGCAGGAATGTATTAAAGGCATGTCACAGGCATGCAAGAAACTGAAAATACCCGTTATCAGCGGAAACGTCAGCCTTTATAATGAGACACGGGGCATAGCCATTTTCCCCACACCGGTTGTCGGTATGGTCGGCCTGATCAAGGATGTAAAACATTACTGCTCGGCAGGGTTCAAACATGGTGGAGATATAGTGTTCTTGATCGGGGAAGCGGCGGATGATGACAGCATCGGCAGCAGCGAGTACCTGGAAATGGCACACGAGTTGGTAAAAGGCAGCCAGCACATTGATATTGAGAAGGAAAAGCGCGTCCAGGCCTGTGTAATCAGGGCCATTGAGCGGGGTTTGTTGAACTCCGCCCATGATTGCTCGGACGGCGGCCTGGCAGTCACCCTGGCAGAGAGCTGCATCTTAGGCAACATCGGGTTCACCGGCAAAATAGAAGCCAAAGGCCGTCTGGACGCCGCGCTTTTCGGAGAGGCGCAGTCGAGAATAGTAGTTTCCGCCAATCCCAAAGCAGCCCGCAGGCTGGAAACCCTGGCCCTTAGGCTCAATGTCCCCATTGCAAGGCTTGGCATTACAGGCGGCGTCCAATGCATTATTAAAGGATACATCGATTTACCCGTCAGCCGGCTTCATCAGGCATGGTGGAACGGTTTACTAAATCACTAACTAAATTCCGGAGTAACAGAATTGGCAGAAGTATCAGAATTCA
>JAPLHI010000095.1 GCA_026389695.1 Chloroflexota bacterium | reverse complement strand
GGGGGTGGTTGATGTCAGCAACCAGGTTGACGGTTATAGGAAAAAGAAGCATTTTACGGATGAAGTACTGGGCGAGGAACTGCTGGACCTGCCGCCTCAACGCTTCATAACCCAGGCGGTGTGGTTCGATCTGCCGCAGCAAGCTGTGGATATGATCGAACAGGGTAAACTCGATTTCCACGGTGGCCTGCACGCCGCAGAGCATGCAGCCATAGCCATTTTGCCTCTATTTGCCATGTGCGATCGTAATGATATAGGAGGCGTTTCCACTCCCTTGCACTCTGATACAGGGAGAGCGCAAATTTTTATTTACGATGGCTACCCGGGTGGAATCGGTATAGCTAAAAAAGGTTACCAGATTATTGAGGAGCTCTGGGCGGCCACACTTAAAGCCATCGAGGAGTGCCCATGCCGGGACGGATGCCCCGCCTGCATCCAATCACCCAAATGCGGCAACAACAATGAACCGCTGGATAAAAAAGCGGCTGTGATTTTATTGAGGGGATTAATTGGATAGCCAGGCTGGATATCTTTCTACGCAAACAAGGCCATTAATGCCTGCCCTTCACCACCAGTTTTTTCTCGCTCCAGATGCGGCGGATGAAAGGGTCACCGCGTGCGTTACGGTAGTCAAAATCGCTGCGTGACATACTGGTCAGGTTTATCCGGACTGATGTCTCCTCTTCAATTTCCGCAATCAACGCGAGAAGACTGTCCCTGCTGATATCACCTATGACCAGCAGATCTACACCCTGTGCGGGGATTTGCTCCTGCCTGGCAGAATCCCCGTGGATGAGGGCCAGGTAGATGGTGCTGACGTAGATAAATTGCTGGCGGAGGTATTCAACGAGATCATTCATGGTACTTATAGCAGGCTGTGATGCTACTTCATCTGCCGCGGTTAGGGGAGGGATTGGGGAGGTGTCGGGAGATGGCCGTGTCACTTCGCTCTCCGCAAAGGCAGGTGAGGTTTGGGGCGGTTGTCTGATTGCTTCGTTCTGTACAGCGGCCGGAGAGGGTTCTGCAGGAGGCGGTTCAGTGATCTCAGGAGGTTTCTCTGCTATTTTTTGCCTCATGATGACCCGGGCGCTGGGGATGATGGGTTCCTCACCTGGAGACTGCCACGTCGCTTCGCTCCTCGCAGTGACAGTGGTGGGCACGGCAGTAGAGGGTTTGGGTGCTGCACGAGGTTTCTTGAGCGCCATTTTCGCCACTGTAGTGTCAGGTGTACCGAGGATAATTTTTTCCCACTCAGACAGGAAGGGGAAAGCTTTGACTATTTCGTAATATTTTAAATTACCCTGCATGTGAGACTTAAGCAGTCCCGCTTTTTCCAGGTAACCAAGCTCCCTGCGCACAGCATTGAGCGGTTCACCGGTCAACCGCGCGATTTCCCTGGTATAAAACGCGGTGTTACGGTTGAAGAAAAATAACTTTAACAGGTTGCGCTTGGCTTTTGAGGTTATAAAATACCTGAGCATATCTGATAACGCACACTTATTATGTTCTAGCGTACAGCATATGTGGACATTTTTCAACCTTACCCGTTTTTCGATACCAGTAATTTTGTTTATTGTGAAATATTTTATATACTCCACGTAACAGGAGGTAGAGATGGAGACCAAAGATATTCGCCAGCAGGCCACTTTCAAGGCCGACCCGCACGAGGTATATGAGATACTTATGGATTCAAAGAAGCACGCAGAACTGGCTGGAGATGAGGCCAGCATCAGTCGTAAAGCGGGTGGTAAATTCAACGTGGGAGATTACATTGAAGGGACACAACTGGAGTTAGTGCCCGATGTAAAAATCGTCCAGGCCTGGCGCTATAACGACTGGCCTGAAGGGCACTACTCTAAGGCGACATTTTCATTCAAAGAAGTGCAAGGCGGAACCAAGCTTACCTTTGTGCAGACAGGTGTACCGGAAGAGTTTTATGAGGATATAAAACAGGGTTGGATTGATTACTACTGGACTCCCATGAAGGAAATGCTTGAAAAATAAGTATGGAATTGTAAAAGGAGACGGATTATGGAAAAGGTTAAGATCGGGCCTCAAACGCTCATGTACCCTATGCCCGCCCTGCTAATCGGGTCCAATGTTGAAGGCAAGCCTAATTTTATGACCGTTGCGTGGGCAGGTATTGCGTGCAGTGAACCACCCATGATATCGGTAGCCATACGGCACCAGCGTCATACGTTAAAGGGAATGAAGGAAAATATGACCTTCTCCGTCAACGTTCCGTCGGTCGATCAAGCTAAAGAAACGGATCACTGCGGTATAGTATCAGGCGCTAAAGAGGACAAGGTAAAGGTTTGCGGATTCAAAGTGTTTTACGGCAGTTTGAAGGCTGCGCCGATGATAAAACAATGCCCTGTGAATATGGAGTGCAAAATTATGCATATGTTGGACCTCGGCAGCCATATACTGGTGATAGGTAAAATTGAGGAGGTCTATGTCTCCGCAGACTGCTTCAGCGGAGAACAGCCCGACGTTAAAAAGATAAATCCGCTGATCTGGACACTGCCGGCCAATGTTTACTATGGACTGGGTGAAGTGGTGGGAAAGGCCTTTAAGATTGGACGGAAGCTTACTTAAGCTTCGTGTGTTGTGAGATCGCTACGGGCCTATAGCCCTCGCGATGACATTTGCTCATCCTGTCATTGCAGCGCCGTTCCACCCAACCACGATGTACATCCGTGTTTGACATAGTCCGTATCTCTTGTTACGATTATAAATGAAAACCATTTTCAATTAAGATACGAAGTACTATGACAAGCAAAAGTATCGCGGCTGAGTTAAGGAAGAGGGGTTTCAAGCTGACGCCGCAGAGGCGTGCGATTATAGATGTCATCAATGAAAGTGAGGAACACCTTACACCGTCTGATATTTACAGCAGGTTGCAGCATAAGTACCCTGGCATAGGACTGGTCACAGTTTACCGCACGCTGGAACTTCTGGAGTCAAGCGGCCTGCTTTGCGAGGTGCATATCGGTGATACTTGCCGCAGCTACCTTACAAGGCCTGGAGGACATCACCATCACCTTGTGTGCAGAGGCTGTGGAAAAGTCGTGGACTTTACCGATTGTGAGCTCGATGGATTGGAGAACCGGCTGGTGAACGAAACAGGTTTCGAAATCGACAGGCACCTGCTGGAAT
This sequence comes from Chloroflexota bacterium, assembly GCA_026389695.1. Taxonomy (GTDB): domain Bacteria; phylum Chloroflexota; class Dehalococcoidia; order GIF9; family UBA5629; genus JAQUQM01. Next base: position 3,519 of record JAPLHI010000095.1, on the reverse strand, counting down.
TCATGGGCCGCTGCATTAACTGCCGGAAGAATAAGAAAAACTGACAATGCATTTAAGCAATGTATTCAGGGAATTACATAAAAGAGGCATGATAAGGTCTGCTATCCCGCTCATCATAGTTTTGTTATTTAACTTATTAACGGTTGCGTGTACTCAAGCGCCGCAGCAGGCATCCGATGGTAAGATAGGTGTAATAGTCAGTATCCTGCCACAGGAAGAGTTTGCGAAAAGTGTCGGCGGCGACAGGGTTGAAGTCACTGTAATGGTGCCGCCGGGCGCCAATCCGCATACTTACGAGGTCACTCCCGCCCAGATGGTGCAACTCAGCAGGGCGAAGATATATGCTAAGGTAGGGTCGCCACTGGAATTTGAGCTTACCTGGCTGGACAAGCTGATTGCACAGAACAAAGATATTCTGGTGGTGGACTGCAGTAAGGGTATCGAATTGATGGAGAGCACGGACCCCGATGAACCGGGTATCGATTCACACATATGGACATCCGTGTGTAATGTTAAAATCATGGTTGGCAATATATGTGACGGTCTTTCCAAAATCGATCCTTTAAATCGTCAATATTATGAGCAGAACCGGGATGACTACCTGATGAAACTTGATTCTCTGGATTCCAATATAAAATCTACGCTTGACGGCGCCGCTGATAGAACCTTTATTGTGTATCACCCCGCCTGGGGGTATTTTGCGAGGGATTATGGATTGAAACAGCTGGGCATCGAGCGGGAAGGCAAAGAGCCGAAGGCGGCTTATATGGCCAGGCTGATTAATGAAGCGAAAACGAGTAATATTAAGATTATTTTTGTCTCACCTGAATTCGATATACGTAGCGCCGAGACAATCGCCCATGAGATTGGTGGCAGCGTCGTAGCTATCAGCGATCTCTACCCGGATTACCTTGAGAACATGCGCAATGTAGCCCGGGCGATCAGAGAGGCTTTTAAATAGCGATGACAGATAGTGATGTTGTGAGACTGGAGCATGTGTGGGTGAGCTACAACGGCACTTCTGCTCTTGAAGATATCAATCTGCGCGTAGCCGAACATGATTTTCTGGGTATCATAGGGCCTAACGGCGGTGGCAAAAGCACCCTGCTTAAGGTAATCCTGGGCCTGATTCAGCCGGACAAAGGTATGGTGACTGTGCTGGGCAACCCGCCGGTTAAAAGTCGTTGCAGTGTGGGATATGTGCCACAGACCAGCCATTTCTCCCTGGATTTTCCCGTGAGTGTGTGGGACGTTGTACTCATGGGCCGCTACGGCAGGACAGGTCTGCTGAAGCGCTATGGACGGCCAGATAAGGATGCTGCCCAAAAAGCACTGATGAGGGTAGGGATGCTGGACCATGCCGGGGCGCAAATCGGTGACCTTTCTGGGGGACAGCAGCAGCGGGCCTTCATTGCAAGGGCACTGGTAGGTGAGCCCAGGCTGCTACTGCTCGATGAACCCACGGCCAGTGTAGATTCGGCAATGCAGACTGAGTTTTATGAGCTCTTGGCGAACCTGAAAAAGGAAATGTCCATTATCATGGTTTCACATGATATCGGCGCGGTATCGGTTTTTGTCGACAAGATAGCCTGTCTCAATGTGCAACTTTATTACCACGGATCAAAGGAAATTACACCGGAAATACTCGAAGCCACATACAAATGTCCGGTACAGCTCATCGCTCACGGTGATATTCCTCACCGGGTACTGAGGGAGCATTGATATGTTTGATGCATTTCAATTCGAGTTTATGCGCAATGCCCTGATGGCAGGGCTGCTGGCTTCGATTGCCTGTGGCATTGTCGGTGTCTACGTGGTGGTAAAAAAAATAGTCTCTATGAGCGGCAGCATCGCGCATGCCTCTTTTGGCGGTATCGGCCTGGGTTATTTACTCAAGTTCAGCCCGGTGTTAGGCGCTATGGTTTTTGCCCTGTTATCCGCTCTCACCATGGGGTTGGTGACACGTAAGACAAAACTCCCCGAAGATACGGCCACAGGAATACTCTGGGCGCTGGGAATGGCGCTGGGCGTTATTTTCATCGGGCTTTCTGCGGGATACGCGCCTGACCTGATGAGCTATCTCTTCGGCAATATTCTCACCGTGCCTGTGAGTGATATATATCTCATGATGGCACTGGATGTTGTCATCCTGGGTATTGTGGTCGCATTCTACAAGGAATTCCTCCTGCTCTCCTTCGACGAGGAATTCAGCACCGCCGTCGGCATGCCTGTGAATGGACTTTACCTGTTGCTGTTATGCATGGTAGCGCTTACGGTAGTTGTGTTGATCAGGGTAGTGGGCATGATTCTGGTGATAGCTATGCTAACCTTTCCGGCCGCGCTGGCCAGGCAGTTTACGCATGATATGAAGAAGATGATGCTGCTGGCTGTGGTTTTCGGGATGATGTTCACCATGGGAGGGCTGTGGCTGTCTTACGCGCTTAACCTGGCGTCTGGGGCCACCATCATTTTATTGAGCGGCCTTGTGCTTCTGCTGTCTTATATACTGACGGCTATTTTCAAGAAGGCTAAACCGGAACGGGCGTGATCCTTCATACAACGTGGCTTTACGCCAAATCCCGGGAACAATGTATCAATAGATTTTTTGCAGCAGAAGGACGTTCAGAAGCTTACCGAATTTGCGGCCGACCTCGCGCATAGTCCCGATTGGGATGAATCCTGCGGACTCGCAGAGATGGATGCTTGCCGCATTGCCTTCGACTATCCTGGCGATGACCGTATGCAGCCCGGCCTTTTGCCCTTCAAGCAGGATTGCTTCGAACAGCTTGCGTCCGATCCCCTTGCCCCGTTCCCCTTCGGCTATATAAAGGGAGATCTCGGCCGTCCCGCTGTAGGCGCAGCGGTCCGACCACCTTGATAGGGATGCCCAACCGGTTACAGCACTGTCTTTTTCCGCTACCAGGACTGGATATTGCGAATTATGCTCCGCAAACCATTTTTGCTGGTCTTCAGCTGATTTCGGTTCGGTGTCAAAAGTTGCCGTTGTGTGCAGGATGGCCTGATTGTATATCTCGGTGATATCACCCACATCTTGCGGCAATGCGTTTCTTATTACAATCATGGTTTTAATCCGTTGTATGACCGTTGCGTCTCCGGTGCCCGGACACTAATCAGCAGATACAGGCAGGGGCTCGTGCGCTTTGCGGCCGTAGACTTTCTCGTAGGCCTTGCAATAGGGGCATTTGCCGCCCTCGATCATCTTGACGAACCAGAAAGCAAATCCCTTCTGGTTTTTCCTGGCCCTGTTACAGACCGGGCATTTGACACACGTTTCCGCCATCTGGCGGTCTTTTTCAGTAATTTCCTGCTGCATATTTTCCTCCCCGGAACAAATAAATCATGCTCATTTTACCCCGTTTGTTCCCTTGTGAGAAACTATGTAGTTTAATCGAACCTTTCTTCGATTTAATTTGGAGCGGATTATCAAAGGGTTATTGACCCTTAGGTATATCTGTGCTGTAATATCTATTAAAGGCATTGTCAATACAGTTGCAGGGG
>JAPLHI010000223.1 GCA_026389695.1 Chloroflexota bacterium | reverse complement strand
TTTGGCTCGCAGCTTCGACTCACTGTAATGACCGGTGGCGATATAAAGTTTTGAAATTTGGGTTTGTTTAGAACTTAGAATTTAGAATTTTATTTTTATTGAGATGAATACAAATATCGAACAAGAGCTTGCCCGGCATACTCCCGGTAAGCCCACGCTTTTAACCATCGGGGTGTTCGACGGTGTGCACCTGGGGCACAGGCACCTGCTGAACCATCTGATAACGAGGGCCAGGGAAAAAGGCTGCCTTACCGGTGTGGTGACATTTAAGACGCACCCGGAAAAAGTGCTCAACCGCCGGGATACCATCCCTTGGATCTGCCCGTTGCCCGAGAGGGTCCGGCTGCTGAAAGCCGCCGGTGTGGATGTGGTGGCGCCCGTAACCTTCACCCGTGAACTTGCCGGTCTTACACCGAAGGAGTTCGTTATGCTCCTGCAGAAGCGCCTGCGCATGTGCGACCTCCTGCTGGGGCCGGATTTCGCGCTGGGAAAACACAGGCAGGGTACCCCGGAATACCTGCAAAGGCTCGGTGAGGGACTCGGCTTCCGCGTGGAAGTTGTGAAGGCTGCGCGCCTGCATGGCGAGGTTATCAGCAGCAGCGCCATCAGGCAGCTTTTAGCGCAGGGCGATATTAATAAAGTTGAAAGCATGCTGGGACGTTATTTCAGCCTGGAGGGCAGGGTGGTGACGGGCGACCGGCGCGGCAGAACACTGGGCTTCCCCACTGCCAACCTCAAGGTGCACCCCGAGCAGGCTATGCCGAAGGACGGCATATATGCCACTGTAACCCATCTGGGAGAAAGGGCTATGGCGTCGGTCACCAATATCGGTGTCAGGCCGACCTTTAAAGGACACAAACACCTCATTGAGACATACATCTTCGATTTCAACGAGGATATCTACCGCAGGAAGATACGGGTGGAACTGGTGGTCAGGCTGAGGGACGAGATGAGGTTTAATAATATAGATGAATTAAAAACTCAAATGCAAAAAGATGTGGAGAAAGCAAAGGCTATATTAGCTAAAAAAGTTTCGTCATCACGAGGAGCGAAGCGACGTAGTGATCTCATGAGATTGCCACGCTGCCTGCCACGCCTTCGGCTCGCAGCTTCGGCTCACCGCAATGACATGAATACAAAGTCGTTGCGAGGAACGAAGTGACGAAGCAATCTATCCGCATGGACATAATAGGAGATTGCTTCGTCCCGATTGCATCGGGACTCGCAATGACAGATGAGTATTGATCGTAATGATTTATGTGCTATGTCATAATGAGGAATATTTTTAACTTGTCATCACGAGGAGCGAAGCGACGTGGTGATCTCATGAGATTGCCACGCTACGCTCGCAATGACATGAATACAAAGTCGTTGAACGAGATTATCACGCTGCCTGCCACGCCTTCGGCTCGCAGCTTCGGCTCACCGCAATGACAGGCAAAATATATTACTAGTAATATATAAAATGTATATAACAAAATAATAAGGAACTTTATCATGAAAAAACTTACCGATTCTGATCTTAAAAAGCTGCTTAAACGCGGTGTGGTGGAGATTATTAATGAGGAGGAGCTGATTAAGATGCTCCAGTCCGGCAAGCCGCTGCGCCTGAAGCAAGGTTTTGACCCCAGCTTTACGGATATCCATATGGGCCACGTGGTCGGGCTGCGCAAGCTGCGCCAGTTTCAGGAGCTGGGTCACCAGGTGGTGCTCATCGTGGGCGACTGGACGGCGCGTATCGGCGATCCCTCAGGCCGCTCGGCCACCCGTCCCATGCTCACCGCCGAGCAGGATAAATTCAACGCGCAGACCTACAGGGACCAGTTCTTCCGCAGTGTGGATAAGGATAAGACCGAGGTTCGCTGGCAGAGCGGCTGGTTTGAAAAGTTCGGCATGGAGGATGTGATCAGGCTGACCAGCAAGTTCACCGTGGCACAGTTCCTGGCACGGGAGGATTTTGCCAAGCGCTATGCAGCCGGCCATCCCATAGCTATCACTGAATTGCTCTACCCGCTGATGCAGGGATATGACTCGGTAGTGATAGAGGCGGATGTGGAGTTCGGCGGCACCGACCAGGTATTCAACTGCATGGTGGGCAGGGAGTTGCAGGAGATGGTGGGGCAGAAACCGCAGCAGGTTTTCCTCATGCCGTTGCTCGTCGGCACCGACGGCGTGCAGAAGATGAGCAAGAGCCTGGGCAACTATATCGGTGTAACCGACCCTCCGCAGGAAATGTACGGCAAGACCATGTCTATTAACGATGAGATGATTATCCCCTATCTTGAGCTGCTTACCGATGTACCGGATGACGAGATCGCGCATTACAGCGCCCGCATGGCCGAGGGCAAGATAAATCCCATGGATGTTAAGAAGCGGCTGGCGCATGAGCTGGTCAGGGAGTTCTGGGACGTAAAGTCCGCTGAAGAGGCGGCGGAGCATTTTGCCCGCACTGTCCAGGACAAGGAAGTGCCGGAAGATGTGACAGTAGTTAAGATCGGTTTGCGGGCCTCAGTGAAAGTAAAAGTAACAAGAACCTTGAGTGCACTTATCGCAGATGCAGGTATGGCTAAAAGCAGATCAGATGCCAGGCGTTTGATTGATCAAAAGGCTGTAGAAATTGATAGTAAGATTGTTACGAGCGATATTGGTGAGACTGAGATAGCTGACGGAAGTATTGTTAAGGTGGGGAAGAGAAGATATTTTAAAGTTGTAAGGGAAAAATCCTGACTTCTTAATAGTAGGGGCACACCTTCAGGTGCGCCCGCACCGGCAAAAAAATTAGGGAAAAATGTCATTGCGAGCCCCGCAGGGATGCGGCAACAAGATAAACACGTCATTGCGAGCGTAGCGTGGCAATCCCTCGATCGTGAGATTGCTTCGTCATTTCATTCCTCGCAATGACGCACCTGCATTTGTGAGATCACCACGTCGCTACGCTCCTCGTGAAGACATGGTACAGAGTTTTAAAACATTTGAAATTGTTTGGAGCTTTGGATTTGTTTTGTATTTAGAGTTTCTCTTAGTCGTAGTATCCCCTCACCCTCTGAATAAATGCCCTGAGCAGGAAGATAAAAATAATCAGCAGAACTACGCTGACAACTACTATGACCCAGATATTAATCAGGCCTACCTGGAAGGCGTAGGG
>JAPLHI010000125.1 GCA_026389695.1 Chloroflexota bacterium | reverse complement strand
CGTGGGAGATAACCTGCAGTTCGATTTCACTGAGCCTGCCAGTATAGGTATCAATGCCTTTCACCTGGACAGGGAAGGCAAGACCAACAACCCTATTGCCCTGCGCAACCTTACACAGATGATTGACTTGCTGGGGAGCCTTTAGATAATAACTTGACCTCTAAGCGATAAGTCATGGGTTCCAATCCCGTATTCCGCTCCATTTAGATCAATACCTGAAATAAGAAAAATACAATTAAAAGAAGTCACACCAGACCAAGCTTATAAAGTAATTAATAACTGGATAATATTTTACTTTTATTCTTGATTAATTCATCCTTTAATTGGCATCCGCAAGACCGGCTTGATCGCACGCCCCTTCTCCATATCTTCCACTGCCTGATTGATCTGATCCAGCTCATAGAAAGTGATCAGACGATCCAGGGGAAAATATCCCTGCATGTACAATTCGACCAACTGTGGAATGAAAATATCAGGAATACTGTCGCCCTCGATAATTCCGCAAATTGTGCGTCCGAACATAATGGAATTCATGTCAAAGGTCACTTCCGTACCATAAGGCGCTCCCCCGATCAAACCGCAAACACCGGGCCTGCGCAGTGACTCCACGGCTTGCCGGAAAACCCTGGGATTGCCGGTGCATTCTAGCGAGTAATTCACCCCTTCACGTGTAATCTTCTGGATCTCCTGAACCGGGTTGGTCTCGCCGGCGTGGATGATGTGGGTTGGCCGAGTTCCTTTGCCATCTGCATACGCGCGGGATTGATGTCCACGCCGATAATTTTAGAACATCTCACCACGGCAGCAGCCATGACGGCACTTAAACCAACGGAACCCAGGCCGAAAACGGCAATGGAAGAACCCATCCTTGCCTGGAGGCTGTTGAACACTGCTCCCGCACCTGTTTGAATCCCACATCCCAACGGCCCCATAAGTTCGAGGGGGGCATCAGGGAGAACCTTGACCGCATTGCGTTCAAGGGTTAAAGCATGAGTGGCAAACGACGATTGACTGAGAAAATTACCGTGAATTTTTTCACCCTCCTTGTGGAGGGTCGTGGACCCATCAGGGCGCACACCGCTAAACGTTAGGCCAAACGATCGCACACAGTAGGCCGGGTGACCCTGCTGGCAGTTAGCACATCGGCCGCATGACGGAAAGGTCAGCACCACATGGTCTCCCGGCTTTACTTTGGTGATGCCTTCCCCCACCTGTTCAACTACTCCGGCGCCTTCATGTCCCAGCACCGACGGAAGGACAAGCGGATTATTGCGGATGGTCAAATCGGTATGGCACAAGCCGGCACCGACAATGCGCACCAGGATTTCATCGGGACGCGGCGCGTCCAGTTCTAACTGCTCAATGGTAAATGGTTGTGATTTTTCACGATTGACTGCTGCCGTAACTTTCAAATCTATCCCCCTGGAATCACAGGTCAGAACAGCAGCTTCTCCACCATCACCTGTGGCAAGAGCCACTCCACATCAGCTTTGTGGCATAGCTCTGTGCCCGATGTGAGCGTGGCAGCGGTGCCGGCGGCTACGGCGAGGCGTGAGGCTTCTTCAAGGCTACCGCCCTGGCTGAGCTTGAGCACCAATCCCGCTACAGAGGAGTCACCCGCCCCCACCGTGCTCATGACCTGCACATCCGGCGGCACGACTTTCAGCACCATTGTCTTATCGGCAATTATCATGCCGTCCCTTCCGCGGGAGATGGCGGCTACCTTGATCCCGCTGCTCACGATGGTCTTAACGGCATAAATGATATCCTCTTCGGTCTTGAGCTCCACTCCGAGCAAAGCCTGCGCCTCCCTCACGTTGGGCTTGATAATGTCAGGATTCGCTGCAACCCCTTCTTTTAGCCACTGATCAGCAGAATCAAGGACTGCCATGATTCCCAGACTCTTAGTTTTTTCTATTATCTTTTTATATATGTCCACCGGCACCCCGGGCGGAACACTTCCGGCAAAAACCATATATTTCGGTTTAGGTTTAATACTGTTAATTTTTACAGTTAGTTTTTTTAGTTCACCATCTGCTATCTCAGGACCCGGCGCTGATATCCTGGTTTGCCGGTGTGATTTCAGGTCCGTAATTATAAAATTGCTCCTGGTCTCTCCTTTGATCGATGTGAAATCGCAAGGTACATTTTTCTGCTTCAATATTGTTTTTAGTAAGTCTCCGTGAAAACCTCCCACAAACCCGTACGCCGTAGTATCACCACCTAACTCACACACCACCCTGGAAACATTAATTCCTTTACCTCCCGGCTCACGACGGTAACTTATCCACCTGTTGGATTCGTCCAGCACGAGGTTTACAACCACAACATGCTGATCCAAAGAAGGATTCATAGTCACCGTGGCAATCATTTATAGTTTCTCCACTTTTAGCATATTGGTAGTACCTGGAGTGCCCATGGGGATACCCCCCGTCACCACTATCAGATCACCATCTTTAGCTAAACCGAATTTGCGGACTGCAACAGCCGCCTGTCTAAACATATTGATAATTGATTTAGCTTCACCTACCCGTACCGCATATACTCCCCAGGATAATGATAGCTGCCTCCGAGTTGATTCGTCCGGGGTGATGGCAAGTATCGGCGTCTGGGGACGATATTTGGAGACCCGCCGTGCAGTGCTGCCCGAAGATGTATAGGCTACAACAGCTTTGGCGCCAAGCTGGTGCGCGGTATGGCAGGCAGCGTAGCTTATGGCATCATCAGTAAGCGGCTGTAAATATTTTGCTTTATTTGCGAAGGTCTCCTCATATGGCAACGCAGCCTCAGCCTCCATGGCGATAAGTGACATCATTTTCACTGTTTCCTCTGCATAATTGCCGATTGCCGTCTCCTCCGAGAGCATGATGGCATCTGTACCGTCGAAAATTGCATTTGCTACATCCGTAGCTTCTGCACGAGTCGGAACTGGAGAGTCAACCATAGATTCAAGCATTTGTGTCGCTACAATTACAGGCTTACCCGCGTGGTTACATTTACGTATAAGCTCTTTTTGAACAATGGGAACTTTCTGAATGGGTATCTGTACTCCCAGATCTCCGCGGGCAACCATGACTCCATCGGCAGCTTCCAGTATCTCGTCAAAGTTATTTAAACCTTCTACCCTTTCGATCTTGGCAATTATTTTCGTCGCCGAGCCCTGCTGCTGTAAAAATTCCCTCACTTTCATCACGTCTTCGGCTTTGCTGACAAACGACAATCCAACAAAGTCGATACCCAGCTTAACTACAAATTTGAGGTGCTCCCAGTCCTCCTCTGTAATAGCATCGGTATCCCAGGTCACACCGGGTACGCTGACGCCCTTGTTATCACCCAGCCTGCCCCCCGTGATGACTCTGCACTTCACAGAGTTATTGCTGATAGAAGCAACTTCCAGTTTGATTAAGCCGTCATCCAGGAAAATGGCCTGACCCAGCTTAACGTGGCGTGGTAGGTCAGGTAAATCTACAGATACCTGTGCCTCATCGCCCAATACATCTCGTGTGGTCAGAGTATATTCCGTACCTTCTCTCAGCTTAACGCCGCCTTTTTTTACTTTTCCTGTACGATCCTTGGGCCCCGGCAGGTCCAGTAAAATAGCCAGCGGCACTTTTGCTTTGACAGCTTCTTTACGCAGAAGTTCCACATATTCGCCATGCTCTTCCATCGAGCCGTGTGACGCATTAATACGGGCAACATTCATCCCGGCCAGAAGAAGCGCTTTGAGCACGGGGGAAGAGTTGCTGCTGGGGCCTATAGTGCACACAATCTTGGTTTTGCGCGGGGCAATCCAGTCATGTACATGTAGAGACATATTTAATCCTTAATATTTACGGTACCAGTCCTGGCCAGCTTCCACGAGGTGCGACGCCTTCAAGCCGAGCTTTTGGTGCCAGGGACGCCCGTATTTTTCGGCGATAGCGGCCAGTTCTTCCAGCCGTTTGCCCGCCACATTTTTAAAGTAGGCTATCCTCTTATCCCTATCAGAGATTTGCATGGCCTCTTGCCAGATGGCCCTGCCGCCCAGGAAGCCTGATGCCCCGGCCTTGGTGGCAATCATCACCTCGTCCCTGAAGGTCTCGTAATCCACGCCGGCGCTGAGTATGACCCAGGGCGTGCGTGAGGCCGCATCAAGTTGCTTACAATATTCGGCCAGCTCGGAGACGTCCCTGTCATATTTCATATCCGCCGGGAACTCGGCCTTGAGTACGTCAACGGGCAAAGCGGTTATCTGCCTGGCGGTTTCTATTACCATCTCGGGCAGCCGTTTGGCAAACTCCGCGGAGCCCAGGCTCTCACCTTCAACCCTGTAGGTCTTGGGCTCCACTAGAAAAGGGATGTCATATTTGAGGCAATCGTCAGCCACCTTGGCAATAATCTTGAGCTGTTTGGCGGCGAGCTTCTTTATATCGGGACGATAATAGACCAGCATCTTGACTGCCTGGGCGCCCATGCGTTTTATCTTCTCCACACTCCAATAGTCCAGCAGCGTGGTCAGGCGACCCATCGGGTCTTTTTCATAGCCTGTAGCTTCAACGCTGACCAGCAAGCCGGTGCGTCCGGTCAGCACATTGGCCGCTATACACTGCGCCGCACCGTATTCGGGATCAAGCAGCACCCCGCTGGCATAACGCCCGATGGCGGAGCACATATCGAGCTTCACATCCACAATCTCGTTATAATCCGGCGTGTCATGTTGCGCTTCCTCGATCATGGAAATCAGCCCGGCGCGGTGGTCCATGGCACACATGATGAAGATGCCCGACCTCCTGGATATCTGCTGAAGTCCCCTGATTTTTCCTATGGTTAAATATTTCATATTACCCACACCGTCCGTACATATATAAATATCAATATAACTTTTTACTAATATGATTACAAGTCTCTTTATTCGTCCAGATACGTAGGAGCATATTTGTAGGACCGTACCTTGAGGTGCACTCGCTTTTCACAACGGATTAAAAAACCCGTCCCTGCGGGAATTTATCTGATTGTATTCAAATAGACCAATTCGATCACGAACAGGCTATGATATAATGCACGTAAAAATTCTGGCATCGGAGGAAAAGGTGGATAAACCGGTATTATTCCCACACGACAAAGCTCTTGAAAGGTTGCCTTCTCTAGAAAGAGAAAAAATGATGGCGGAAAAATTGCAGCGTCTTATTCTCTATGCGTATGAGTATGCCCCGGGATTTAAGGCCCGCCTCAATAGCAGTAATATAAAACCTGACCAGATAAAAAAAATTGCAGATCTTCAGAAAATACCCGTCCTGCGCAAGGACGACCTTATCCAGCTTCAGAAGGAGAATCCGCCGTTCGGTGGTTACCTGGCTGTTCCTCTGAGTGAGATCGATCACGTATACCAGTCACCGGGGCCTATATTCGATCCGCAGCGAAGGCTGCGGGGTTCGGGCTCTCAGTCTGAAATTGGCAAGGGCACGATTGCTATGAATACCTGGTCATATCACATTACGCCCGCCGGCTTATTGATTGACAGTACATTAAGGGGAATGGGTTTTACTGTATTTCCTGCTGGTACGGGCAACACCGATCTGCAGGTTCAAATCATGCACGACCTCAAAGTTAGTGCCTTCGCCGGTACCCCGTCTTTTCTGGCCGCCATCATCAAGAGAGCTGAGGAGACGGGCTATGATTTTAAGAAGGATTTCAATCTTAAGTACGCTATGGTAATGGGAGAGATGGGCGGCGATATTCTGAGAAAGATGTTAACAGAGAAATATGGCATTACTTGCCTCGGTGGAGACAGCTATGCCACGGCGGATATCGGCTTCATAGGCGGCTCCTGCGATAGGAATTCCGGTATGCACATAAATACAGATGTCATCGTTGAGATAGTGGATCCTTTGACAGGTAACGTACAACCACTGGGAGAGATCGGTGAAATAATTGTAACTCCTTTTGATGAGGTTTATCCGTTGATCCGTTTTGGTACGGGGGACCTTTCAATGCTTATTATCGAGCCCTGTGAATGCGGGCGCACCACACCACGCGTTCCCAAGATCATGGGAAGAAGCGGTGACGCCGTCAGGGTGCGTGGCATGTTCGTACATCCCAGGCAGACCGACGAAGTGATTTCCAGGTATCCGGAGATAGCGAGTTACCAGCTTATCGTGACAAGGACACAGAACAGGGACGAGATGCTTCTCCGGATTGAGCTAAACAGGGAACTGCAGGACAGAGGAAACTGGCTCGAAGTTCTCAAAAAGGACTTTCAGAGTGCCTGTAAGGTCAGGTTTGATAAAGCCGAATTTGTACCTGCAGGGACAATAGCTAAAGAAGCAAAAAAAATAACTGATAAGCGCGTATATTAGATCTTAAACTCCGATGTATTTTATACGTTTATTTCAGTGCTTCCATCTATTTGAAATAAGCTTTATAATAGTGACCTGCCCGTATAGGTTGGCTGTAAAAAATATATAACCTTATACACAAATAATAATCAAAGTATTGTCACTTTGTAATGGTAACAGAGATAACATCAGGGGAAAAGCTGTTTGATATCAGCTCAGTTTGCTGCGGGGGTAAGCTTACCTGGTATTATATTGAAAAGCCCACTGAGAGAGAGGTACAGTACCTCGCCGATAATTTCCACTTTCACACACTGGCACTGGATGACGTTCTAAGTAAAGTTCAGCGTCCCAAAATCGATGACTACGCTAGTTACCTGTTCATCGTTTTGCACTTCCCCGTGTTCGATAAAGCCAACCGGGTTACAACACCGAGTGAACTCGATATATTCGTGGGTGAAAATTTCCTGGTTACCAGCCACAAAGGCGACCTGAAACCGCTTTCCAAGCTTTTTAACGAATGCCTGATAGACGAAGACATGCGGCAGAAATATATGGGCAGGAGCGCGGGATACCTTTTTTACCACATACTCGACCGTCTGGTCAATTATTGCTTCCCTATTCTGGATAAAATCATAGAAAGCATCGATCAGGTGGAAGATTTGATTTTCACCAGGACAGTGCCGGAGACAGTGCGCGGTATATCGTTGATCCGGCGCGACCTCATTTCGTTCAGGCGCATCATTCACCCGCAGATCTCAGTTGTGGAGGAGCTTGAAAGCGAGCGCTATCCCTTCTTCAAAGAGGATCCGGACGTTTACTTCGGAGATATCGCTGACCATGTCCGCAAGATCTGGGACAGCCTTGAAGACTGCAAGGAGGTAGTGGACGGCCTGGCGGATACCAGTAACTGGCTTACCTCACATAGAATCCAGGAGGTGATGCGCTTCCTCACCATCGTCATGGCGCTGATAGCTCCACCAACCCTGATAGCCAGCATCTATGGCATGAACATCCATCTTCCGGGCGGGATCACCACCGGTGATTCCCTTACATTCATACTTGTAGTTGTCTTTATGCTTTTGACAGCAGGGGGCATGCTGTACTATTTCTACCGTAAACACTGGCTTTGAGCTGTTAACTTAAAATGACCGCAACCCCGAAATTCGTTTATTCTTACAGATTCGTCTTTATAACCGCGCTCTTCATAACCTGTATCATCACTGCCAATATACTCATCGTCAAGCAAATAACACTTGGCGGACTGATCTTACCGGCAGCCATTGTGATTTTCCCGCTCAGCTATATCTTTGGTGACGTACTGACTGAAGTCTATGGATATAGTCAGGCGCGCCGTGTTATCTGGCTGGGCTTTTTTTGTAACCTGCTGACCGTCATTGCTATCTGGGTAGTTGGTATTTTGCCCCCTGCCCCAGTCTTCGAAGCCCAATCCGCTTATGAACGTATATTGGGTAATACGCCCCGCTTCCTTGTAGCCTCATTCCTGGCATATCTGGCGGGAGAATTTATCAACTCATATATAATGGCAAGGATGAAATTGCTGACCAAAGGGAAATGGCTGTGGACCAGGACTATAGCCTCGACACTCGCCGGTGAGGGAATTGACACGGTTATAGTACTGCTCATTGGTTTCTGGGGTGTTTTACCTGCCGACGTGCTGCTGCTGATGATACTCGGTCACTGGCTTATTAAGTCTTCTTATGAAGTGATAGCAACGCCGGCGACTTACGCTATTGTAGGTTATCTGAAGAAAAAAGAGGGCTTTGATCATTACGATTACACTACAAATTTCAACCCCTTGCGGGCGGACTGATTTATAAATACAATGTGATGGGAAGTGGAGCCGAAATTTATCGTAGACAGTAATGTGGGTAAGCTGGCCAAATGGCTGCGCATGATGGGTTATGACGCGCTTTTTTTTGACGAAGAGGATGACGGCAGAATGGTTAAAATAGCGCTGGCGCAGGGCAGAATTATCATAACCAAGGATTCAGAATTCATGAAACGCCGGGTGATTACTGCCGGCAGGGTAAAAGCTATTTTGGTAAGCGGTGATAATTCGGAGCTACAAATGCAGAAGGTAATCGATACTCTGCAGTTGAATATTGAATACAGACCTTTTACACGCTGCATAGAATGTAATGTTGAACTGATATCCAGGGAAAGAGGTGATTTGGAGCAGGTTGTACCGGCGCGGGTATTTGCCATTCAGGAACAATATATGGAATGCCCCTCCTGTCATCGTATTTACTGGCGAGGCACACACTGGCAAGCTATGAGCCAGAAACTAAAAGAATTCAGCCCGCAAAAACTTAGGCGGGAAAAGGAGCAAGCCTCATGAAGGTTGTTACTGCTGAACAAATGAGAAATATCGATCGGATGGCGGCGCAAGCCGGGATCACGACTGAATTTTTAATGGAAAACGCCGGCAGATCTGTGGCTGAGGAAACCAGGAATTACGTGGGCAATATCGTCGGCAGGGCTTCTCTGGCAATTGCCGGACCGGGTAGCAACGGCGGGGATGCTCTGGTGGCAGCCCGCTACCTGCAGGATTGGGGAGCAGAGGTGACTGTATACATGCTAAGCGCACGATCTCCGGGTGATAAAAACCTGGCGCTAGCAAAAGAGCACGGTGTAAACATCATCTATAGCGAAAAAGATAGAAAATTTACAAAACTCAAAAGCCTTATCAGTTCCGCCGAGATTATCATCGATGGAATTCTGGGCACAGGTAAAGCAAGGCCTTTAGAGGGTCTCTTTAAAGAGATACTGAGCAGGCTGAACAGTGAAAAGCTCAGGCGCCCTGAAATTACCGTGGTTGCGGTGGATATCCCCACGGGGCTAGATGCCGATACCGGCCAGGTTGATCCTGATTGTCTGCCAGCAGACCTGACAATTACTCTTGGCTTGCCCAAACCGGGATTATACAACTTCCCCGGCGCCGGGCGGGCAGGAAAAAAGGTCATCGCTGACATCGGAATACCCGTAGGATTTAGTAATGACATTCGCACGGAACTGATGACCCCCAAATGGGCAAAATCGGCTTTACCGGCTCGTCCTGCCAGTGCTAATAAGGGTAGCTTCGGCAGGATGTTAGCTGTCGTTGGTTCAGAAAATTACATCGGCGCGGCTTATCTGGCATGTATGGGAGCTGCCCGGGTCGGAGCCGGAGTAGTCACTCTGGCCACAGCCAGAAGTCTTCAACCTGTATTGGCCTCAAAACTAACTGAGGTGACTTATGCTCCCTTGCCTGAAGCCAGGAAAGGTATCATCTCCCGGAAGGCTTCAGAGGCGATTTTGGGTATTTTACCTTATTACAGGGTGCTTCTTATGGGATGTGGATTGGGGCAACACATAAATATGAAAGAATTCATAAAAAGTATCCTGTTTAATCTGCCGGGTAAATCTCCTGCGCTCGTCCTGGATGCTGACGCTCTTAATATACTCTCTGAAGTCCCCGGGTGGTGGCGTAAATTTAAAGCTGACGTTATTATGACTCCACACGCAGGAGAAATGGCCCGTTTGCTGGGAATTTCCATTGAGAAAGTTCAGAGTAACAGGCTGGAAACAGCCCGAAAAGCTGCCGGTGAATGGCAAAAAGTTGTAGTTTTAAAGGGCGCCTTCACTGTAATCGCTGAGCCGGGGGGACACGCTCGCATAAGCGACGCGGCAAATCCCGGCCTGGCAACTGCCGGCACTGGGGATGTTTTAGCCGGTGCTATAGCAGGCTTGGCTGCGCAGTCTATATCCTTATACGATGCAGCTTCCCTGGGGGTGTATTTGCACGCGATGGCTGGAGAAAAGGTTTGCAATGAATTTGGTGATACCGGTATGCTTGCCAGTGACCTTCTCCCTGTTCTGCCTAAAGTAATCAAAGGTCTGAAGGCGTTGTGAATACCCCCTGGGATGATTTGCAGATGTATTTATGTCATAATGGATACTATGTTATTAGCTATTGATATCGGCAACACCAACGTTACATTCGGGGTCTTCGAAAATGAGAAGATCAAAACCACGTGGCGGGTATCAACGGCGATCCACCGCATGCCGGATGAGTACGGCAATATTATGCTTTCACTTATGGAGCGTCAGGGAGTCACCGCTGCCAAAATCAACGACGTGATAATCTGCAGTGTTGTACCACCACTGCTTTTGATATTCGAAGAGGTCTGCAGGCACTACCTTAAAAAAACACCTCTGGTTGTTGAAGCCGGAGTAAAAACGGGTGTACGCATAGATATGGACAATCCGCGGGAGGTAGGCCCTGATCGCATCGTCAACGCTGTAGCAGCCCATCACCTTTACGGTGGACCCGTTATTGTAATAGATATGGGTACCGCAACCACCATTGATGTTGTTTCTAAAGGGGGTGATTATATCGGTGGCGCCATAGCTCCAGGCATTGCCATCGCCACGGAGGCGCTTTTCACACGTACCGCTGTTCTACCAAGGATCGAACTCACCCTTCCCAGGAAAGCTATTGGACGAAACACGGTTGCCGCAATGCAGTCAGGCATTGTCTTTGGATATATAGGGCTTATTGAGGGGCTGGTCTCACGTATACAGGCGGAACTGGACGAAAAAGCCAGGGTCGTTGCGGCAGGTGGATTTGCAGCGATGCTGGCGCAGGGCACCAAAGTGATTGAAATAGTGAACTCGGATTTAACTTTAGTTGGGCTTCGCCTCATATACAATATGAACAGGCCTTAAAGAGTGATTAATATGGCTGCAAAGCAAAAGACAATTGTTATCGGTGTTACGGGCAGCATATCTGCCTATAAGGCGGCTGACCTCGCCAGCCGGTTCACACAGGCGGGTTTCAGGGTCGAAGTCATCATGACTTCGGAAGCTATTCAATTCATTGCGCCTCTTACCTTCCGCAACATCACAGGACGCCCGGTTGTAACAACAATGTGGGATCTGGCCTCTGAGTTTAGTGTGGAGCACATCGCCCTGGCTGAGGCTGCTGACATTGTATTGATAGCCCCGGCTACCGCCAACATTATCGCCAAAATAGCCGGCGGTATTGCCGACGATATGCTCACCTGCACGGT
>JAPLHI010000003.1 GCA_026389695.1 Chloroflexota bacterium | reverse complement strand
GTCAGCTTCAGCCCTCATTTCGGCATGTCTGCTTTGAAGATTCTGCCCCACCATGATTAAGGGCATTAAAAATATCTGAATCATGTTAGAAATAAAAAGCCAGAGGGCAAAAGCGGGAAGGGGATCAAATCTTAGATTAATTGGCCCAAGGAGATTCCAACTCAACCAGAGTAGTGTCCAACCGAAAATAATAAGAAAGAATCCCATTGTCCCCACACGATCGGTAATCCAAATAGCGAGCTTCTCAAGAGGAGTAAAACTTTTTTTGTGTTCGATATTAACATTTCGTAATGGCTTGCAGAGTTTTTTCAGCTCTTGCAGAGTTGGTGGATGTGATTTATTATTCATATTTAAATTATACTATTAGTAAAAATCCAAAGCCATCGGATTCGAACGCGGATAAAAAGAAGTTGCCTGACGGCGTCATAAAAATAATATACAAGTGTAGGTGAAAAATGGAACCTTTAACTTCAACGCCCGACATGTGGATGACAATATTAATACTTGTATCCCTGGCATGGACTTTACCCTGGAAAGGTGTAGCACTGTGGAGATCGGCCCGGAACGGTCACACTGCGTGGTTTGTAGTCTTATTAATTGTCAACACCCTGGCGATTCTGGAGATTATATACATTTTTGGCTTCAGCAAGAAGAAGAAGCAGGCTTCATAAACTCACTCTGCTTTTTAATCTACCGTCTGTCTAACACCGGTTTCGATCGCGGCTAAGCTTGTTATCACCGTTGGGGATTGCTTTTGCTCAAGATACTCCCTATAATGAGCATATACTCCTTCATTGGAGCAATATTAAATGTTTAACGCCTATATTATTTTTACAGTGAACCAGAGGGTTCTCAGCTTCCTTGCCAAGTTCTCTGATAAGGAATTCTATGAAAGGCAAATCGCCCGAAGGATTGGCATAGGTTATGGCTCCGCCAACCGTGCCCTTAACGAATTATATTCCGCCGGTGCTATTAAGCGGAGGCAAGAGGGGAAAATGTGCTTCTACTCTGTTTACCCCTCTGACCCAATCATCATCGAGTTTAAGAAACTGGTAAATTTGATGCTAATTGAACCTCTGGTAGAAGGACTGAAGAATGTATCTAACCGGGTAATCCTTTATGGTAGCTGTGCCCAGGGAACGGACACGTCTGGGAGCGATGTGGATTTATTTGTTGTATCTACTAATAAGGATAGAGTCTTGAAAGCGATCAGCAATTTCAAATTCCCTCAGGGATTTGAAGACCTTCATATTCAGGTAGTAGCTAAAACCCCCGTTGAATTACTGGAGGCGAAGGGACCGGAGCAAGCCTTTATTGAGGAAGTAGAGCGGGGCATCGTTCTGTGGGAGAGAGTCGCCAGTGAATCAAGAATTTAAGCAATGCCTTGAGAGCGGGAAAATCGTTTCTTTCCCCACAGGTGTTTTCCAAAATCTGAGGCAGTGTGAATGTTTTCTTTATCTACATACGAGTTATTAAGATATTGCAGGTGAAGCACATCACCGTCGGACAGTTCCGGAATGATCCCCGCGAAAAAGAACCCCAGCATTTCCAGTGTAGCAGCGAAAGACGTGAGCGAGGATAAATTAATCAATAATTGACGATTTTGCTACCCAGGCATTAATATTACACAGGAGTGATATGACCTCAATATATGCCCGCAGCCTGATTGCTTCCATATTGCTGTGCATCAGCCTGGCCTGTGCCAGTATCCCTGCACAGGATAAAACCAGCATTACCGATAATATTAACCCGCAACCTGCACGTACAAGGAAGCTGGACACTCCGCTATATACGGGTAGCCGCGGGGCTATCATCTTCATATTGAACCAGGCTGCTGACCCAAATAACAGGGGAACCTCAGAGAAAATCATGCGGCTTTTCGCCGAAAATAGCGTTCCCCTGGAAGTGGCTGTCAGCCCGCTTAACAGGGATAAAACACAGGTGGATTTCAGTTATCTGGCAAGCTATGTTGATGCAGGCATCATTGATGTCAGCCTTGATGGCCGGGGGTTTGATTCGCTTAACCTCTGGCTGCTTGAAGGCACAACAACAAAATCACCTTTGTATAGCGACCTTGTGTCCTCCATTAAGAATTCGCTTAACCTCCTGAAAACCAGCCTTGGTTATATGCCGGCAACCTGCATAATGTCTGCAGAAGATTACAACCAGTCCAATTATGGAGCCTTGCAGGAAGCCGGATTAAAAATCGTTGCCCTTAATTATTTTGCCGGACTCAAACCGTTGCTCCAACCCGTGAACTGGCAGGGTTCCCGTGATGAAAACGGGTTATGCAGGTTTCCTATCACGGGTGATGTCAGTTATGATGGCAAGCAACAGAATATACCGGCTATCAGCTATGACGATAAAAGTCTGCTGGTATCCATCCAGCAGAGCCTGCAGGATTTCGGAGCAGCCGTAATCGAGATCCAACCAGCCGCCATTGCCGGCCAGGACAACAACGCCGACCCAGTCAAACTCACTCAATTGGCCAAATTAGTAAAATCCTGCCAGGGAGTGGGTGAAATAACAACTTTCCAGAGTTGGTACAGGTATGCCACAGGGTGGTTAGTGCAAGTCCCGGCTGTTAGCCAGAGGACCATGCCCAAATACAATGGAGGGCCAGCCATCATCTTCAGGTTAGATGATGTATCAAAGGGATGGCACGAGGATGTGGATATCGAAATAATCAAGATGTTTGAGAGAAATGGCGTCCCGCTGGACCTCGGTGTGGTTGCGTTTGCCAGCGGTGGACCGACATACGAATTGCCCTGGGATAAAGCGTACGCAGATAAAGTAGTGGTGGGCATCAGCGTTCATGGCTACGATTGGACGCCCTGCCAGCTTGTTATCGCTCAATCGGGTTCTACTTATACTGAAGTAAGGTCAAGGCTGGCCAGGGCTAGCGGCTTATATTCCATGTACTACGGGTTTAACCCGGTGGCTTTTACTGTTCCAACCGATTTTTACGATGAAGGCGGTTACCGTGCAGTTGCTGATGCCGGTTTCAAGATCTTCGCTACCCACTTTTCCATTGAACCGCATCCCTCTGCCGAGTCAGTGGATTATTTCGGTAGACCGGATCCCCGGGGTATGTGCAGGATTCCCACGGCTGAAGACGTGTGTAGCTGGGTTTCTGATCAGGACGTATCCCAGGAAGAACTCTACGGTGACGAGATACCGGAAACTGTGGTAAGCTGCAACCAGACTAATTTCGTAGGTGGGCACTGGGGAGACGTTATAAATATCAGCCAACCGGCCAGCATTCCTGATTACTGCAAGTATTATGAAGCATGGGATGAAGCTATGGTCTATAATGACTTCAGCACTTCGCTCTGCAGCACATTACACCGGATCGGCGTTGCAGCAGTCTCATTACATCCGGATGAATTTATAGACAAGGACGGCAAAACTGATATGGTCAAGTTAGCCAGTATTGAACCTATAATCAAGTGGTGCAGTGGTATTGGTACCATCACGACTTATGAAGCATGGTATAAATATACGTATCCTGCAAGGTAGCCGCTGAGTAATAATTTGTTATTATAAAGGATACTTACCACCCCAATGAATTGCCCATTTACCCTTCTCTGCCTCATACAATTCACCACGTACATAACCTACTTGTTTAGTATCGTCGTCTAACCTTTTTTGTGCCGCTTCTTTGTTATAGGCTTTAGTTTCATCCAATAAGACGGGCTGCTGAGTTGGCGGAGTCACTTCATCAGCCAATATATATGGCAACTTTTTCACGTTACTGTCTAATCTCTCTAAAACATCAGTGTATACTTTATTAAATTTTGTTGCCATTCCAATTGCTATACTACCCAATCCAAGAGACAGTAGAGCCAAGGCTAACGATACAAGGAAAGAGTTTGTGGTACTGCTAATTATATCGGAGTTCCATATATAATAAATAATAGCGTCCGCTATGTTAAGTACTATTAGCGCCGCCAGCAAATATAATCCCAACAGGAAAAAGACCGTGCCATATTGCTCACCCTTCTGTTTAAACTTTTTAAATAAACGGTCAATATAGTTGTTCATCTTCGATATCGCAATGAGCAGTATCAACTCATGCAAATTCATATTATAGCACTTAGGTCAATTATGAAGATATGTATGCGAATTGGTTTAGTCTCGGGA
Organism: Chloroflexota bacterium; assembly: GCA_026389695.1. GTDB lineage: Bacteria > Chloroflexota > Dehalococcoidia > GIF9 > UBA5629 > JAQUQM01. The sequence continues at coordinate 1,036 of JAPLHI010000003.1, read as the reverse complement.
AAGGGTTAGTTATCTATGTATAATTCATAGCCGTACGCCCAATCCATCGCATCCCTAATTATGTCCTCAGTTTTCCCTTTAATTACCACCGAATCTCAGTAAAAAGAACCGACTCTTAACCTACCCCATCCCTTTATTTCACGACCTATTCACCGGTGACGCTACCAATATCATAACTATTTAACATATCGTGCCTCGATTATATTACTTTTACATGTTCACTCTGCTAGTATTTATTTAATAGTAATTATAGGAGGTGGTATCCATGGCTGATAATATACCTAAAGGAAAATGGAAACAGATCAAGGGCAAAGTCAGGGAAGAGTCCGGTAAATTAACCGGCAATAAATCACAGGAAATCAAAGGTAAAGCGGAGCAGGCAGCCGGAAAAGTGCAGGAAGAGTTCGGCAAGGCTAAAAGAAATATCAAAAAAGCAATAGGAGACTAGTCAGATTCAATCAAACGGTATAATGGAACAGGTAATGACGCTTGTGAATTTGTACGAATAGAAAGGTAATCAGGATTTGATTTAGCTTCAGAGGATTGTTTGGTGGAGATGAGGGGAGTCGAATCCCTGACTTTTTGACTGCACATTGACCTCGAACGCAATTGATTCATTTTATCCTCCTTTTGCCTTTATAAACAATACAGCCGACACGATAAATGATCTTTTGACTAAGATCAATCGGATATTATTACATTGATAAGGCCAGTTACTTGGGAGTAAAATTTAAGCATCAGTTGAAATAGAGGCAGTCGGTAGTTAAGTGCACTATGTGTTCGTATTTGATTGTATTCTCTCCTCCATGCTTCTATCAGTATCTTCGCCTAACACACAGTGCACAATACCGTTACTTTTGACAAACAAATTTATTTGACAAGGGAGGTATCCTCTTGAAGAATTCAATTGTCAGCTACTGTAAACGTCCATCAAAATTGACATTCGGTACACGCTTTGTGCTTGTTGTGCTGGGAATTGTGCTTTTCCTCTCGCTGGTAGCATTTGGCCCCATTATAGCGTTACATAAAACTGCCC
>JAPLHI010000151.1 GCA_026389695.1 Chloroflexota bacterium | reverse complement strand
TCCATCCTACCGGCCTGGTGCCTTCAGGCATTTTGATTACAGAGGCGGCGCGCGGTGAAGGGGGCTACCTGTTCAACAGCAAGGGTGAACGGTTCATGGAGAACTACGCGGCATCCAAGATGGAACTGGCTCCGCGCGATATTATCTCCAGGGCGGAAATGACTGAAATCGAGGCGGGAAGAGGCTATGCAGAGCCGAGCGGTCTGGACTACGTTCATCTCGATTTGCGGCATTTGGGCGCGGACAAGATTAATGAACGTCTGCCCCTGATCCGTGAAGTGGCCATGAGGTTTGACTTTATCGACCCCATATTCACACCGATCCCGGTACGTCCCGCATCCCACTATACTATGGGCGGCATTCATACCGATATTAATGGAGCAACACCGGTGGAGGGAATCTGGGCTGCAGGTGAAGCCGCCTGCGTATCATTACATGGAGCTAACCGCCTTGGTTCTAATTCCACCGCGGAGTGCCTGGTCTGGGGGAAAATAACGGGAGAAGCGGCCGCCCGGCATGTGGTAAAACAGAAATCATATCCGGATTTGCCCGGCGATGCCGTATTAAAGGATGCGGAGGCCAGTATTTTTAACCGTTTCAGCGCAACCGGCAAGGAAAACGCCTATGCGTTACGAAATGAATTGCATAAAACCATGGACGCTAAAGTCGGCGTTTTCAGAACAGCATCCGAGCTTGAGGACGCTGCGAAAAAAATCAAAGAAATAAAGCAAAGATTGCCCCTGGTAAAAGTGACGGACCGCGGCCGCATTTATAATACCGACCTCCTTAATGCTCAGGAGACTGATAACCTGATTGAATTATCTGAAATAGTTGTTGCCGGCGCGTCGGCCAGGACCGAATCACGCGGCGCGCATGCCAGGCGCGATTACAAAGAGCGCGATGATGCTCACTGGCTCAAGCATACGCTGGCCTACCGTACCGCCAGCGGGCCGCGCCTGGAGTACGTACCGGTCACCATAACCATGTGGAATCCGGTGGAAAGGAAATATTAGGAGGTCATGCATGGAAGATAAAAGGCCTCGTGAGAATTATTTAGGCATAGCCGGCTGGGTCTGGGCCGGCAACTATAAGCTGGAGCGTTACCTCTATTTGCTGCACAGGGTTACGGGTTTGGGCCTGATCCTATTTGGTATATTCCATTTGACTGCGACCACAATTTTCCGAGTGCAGGGAGAAGCCGTGTGGAATTCAACAATGAAGTTCCTGGACAATCCGGTATTCATGGCAGGCGAGTTTTTAGTAGTTACCGCCCTTGCCTTCCATGCGCTTAACGGCCTGCGCCTGATATTACAGGAGTTAGGATTTACATTAGGTAAACCGGTGCCTCCCATTTATCCCTTCAAAGACGCGATCCGCAGAAAACGCCTGTGGACGTTGATAACAATAGCAGCGGTTATGGTTCTCGTTGTCTTCTTTTTTATCGACTTTGCCTCGGGAGGCCGGGGATGAAAAATACATATTTACAGTTCGCCCAGATGATTACGGGCATACTGGTGGCAATTTTTCTCTCCATTCATATAGCTGTTCAACGGTTGGATGTCATACTCGGCTTCCTGGGCTTCAAGATTACGGATCCTCTCGCCTTCAATTCCATGATGGAAAGGGCGCGCCAGGGATTATGGGCGGGAATCTATATCTGCCTGCTGGCTTTCGGGCTGTTTCACGCGCTGAACGGTTTGCGCAACATCCTCCTGGAAACGAATATATCATCTTCCGCCATGCGTGTCTTGACATGGCTGATTATCGTCTTCGGCCTTTTTTTCTTCGTACTGGGCACATATGGACCCATA
>JAPLHI010000072.1 GCA_026389695.1 Chloroflexota bacterium | reverse complement strand
TTAATACAGGTGGCAAGCGGTATAGTGATCCTTAGTTATTTCTCTGAATTCCGGCTCCTTTTGTGAACAAACCGGCATTACCTTGTGACACCTTGTATGGAAACGGCAGCCGGACGGCGGATTTAGAGGAGATGGGACATCCCCTTTTAATATTATTTTTTCCTTTCCGTCTGGTCTCAGGCTGACTATAGCTGAAAGCAATGCTTCAGTATAGGGATGAAGAGGATTATTAAAAAATTCGTGCTTCCCTGCCAGTTCAACTATTTTACCCAGGTACATGATAGCTACCCGGTCTGAGATATACTTCACTACCGAGAGATCATGGCTGATAAAAAGATAAGCCAGCCCATCCTTCTCTTTGATATCCATCATTAAATTCAATACCTGTGCTTGAACTGATACGTCAAGCGCACTGACCGGTTCATCTGCAATAACCAGTTTCGGATCCATAGCCAAGGCCCTGGCAATACCAATTCGCTGTCGCTGGCCGCCACTGAATTCATGTGGATACCTTTGCGCAAATCCGGCTTCCAATCCTACTTTTTCCAAAAGTTCGGCAACCTTGGCATTTCGGGTATCGGGGTTTTTAATATCATGAACTATAAGTGCCTCATCGATACAATCGCCCACAGTCATTCTAGGATCGAGAGACGAATCCGGATCCTGAAACACAATTTGTATTTTCCCTCTTAATCTTCTTAACTCCTGTTTCCCCATTTTGATTACATCAGTGCCGTCAAAATAAATCTCTCCGCTTGTGGGTTCTTCAAGCCTCATGATGGTCTTTCCCAGAGTCGATTTCCCGCATCCCGATTCGCCAACCAATCCCAGCACTTCCCCCTGTTTAATATGCAGCGAAACATCATCAACTGCCCTGACATCACCAACTTTCTTTGAGAAAAGACCCGCAGTAACCTGATAATATTTTTTTAGATTTTCAATTCGTAAAATCCCTGAAGTATTCATATTACTTACCTAGATTGGGATGAAGATGACATGCCACAGCATGAACATCTAAAATGTTCATTAATTCCGGCAACACCGACCGGCAGACATCCATGACTCTGTTGCATCGCGGATGGAAAGGGCATCCGGATGGCATATCCATGGGATTAGGTGTATTGCCCTCTATGGAAGGCAACCTCTTGGATTCCGATGAAACATCAGGAAGACAGCTTATCAAACCCCTAGTATAGGGATGTGCCGGCTTATTTAGTATCCTTTCTACCGGCGCAATTTCTACAATCCGCCCGCCGTAAATAACAGCAGCGCGATCGCCTATCTCACGTACCAGAGAAAGATCGTGTGTAATAAAAATAATAGACATGTCCCGGTTTCTCTTTAGTTCCTGTAGAATGTTCATTATTTGTGCGCGAATTGTTACGTCGACAGCTGTGGTAGGTTCGTCTGCTATAAGAATACAGGGATCGCAGGAAAGGCTCATAGCTATCATCGCCCGTTGTTTCATGCCTCCCGACATTTGATGCGGATATTGTGTCAGGGCCCTGTCAACTTCCGGAATCCTCATTTTGTCCAGAAGCATCCTCGCTTTTTCCAGTGCTTGTTCACGGTTTAGATCCAAATGCGTGTTGATTTGCTCAATAATCTGATCTCCTATAGTGAAAATAGGGTTGAGTGCTGACTGAGCATTTTGAAAGACCATAGCTATGTCTTTGCCCCGGATCTGCCTTAAATGGCCAATGGGACACCTGGCCAGATCAATGCCCTGGTAAATAATTTCTCCCTCTACAATCTTACCTGGAGGGCTATCAAATAAACGTAACAAAGAAAGCGCTGTGACAGATTTACCGCAGCCGGATTCTCCTACGAGACAAAGACATTCTCCTCTACGTAGAGCAAAATCCACGCCGTTTACAGCTTTAACTATCCCCCGGCGTGTAAAGAACCATGTCTTCAGGTTTTTTACTTCTAATAAAGCTTCACTATTCAATTCTTGATCGATTCCATATCATTTATTTATCTGATTTTTTTATATGCTTGCCTTGGGATCAAAGGCATCCCTCAATCCGTCACCGAAGAAATTAAATGCCAGCACGGTTAAAAACAGCATAATACCTGGCTCTACAGCCACCCACCATGCTGTCTCCAGACTATGCTGGCCTGCATTTAAAATGGTACCCCAACTCGTGCTTGTAGGATCGCCAAGGCCGATAAAGCTCAGCGCTGCTTCGGCCATGATAACGCCGGGTATGGACAGCGACGCCATAACAATCACCAGGCTTATCACATTGGGAATTAAATGATTGAACATAATCCTGGTATCGCTTGCGCCGAGAGCTTTTGAGGCAGTTATAAAGTCCCTTGTCCTCAAAGAAAGCGCCTCGCTGCGTATCAGCCTGGCAGCTCCCGTCCAGCCGGTAAGGCCTATAACAAGAACAATGATTGCCAGGCTCGAGCCGAAAATGAACACGATGAGTACCAGCAGCAAGAAAAAAGGAAAGGTCATCATAATATCGGTAAATCTCATCAGAGCATTATCAACCCAACCTCCAAGATAAGCAGAAAGCACACCTATGAACGTTCCCAGAAATACGGCGATACCGGTAGCCAGTAGACCCACAAAGAGAGAGATCCGCGCCCCGGATACGAGCATGGCAAGCATATCTCTCCCCTTGCTATCCGTGCCCAGTGGGTGTGTCAGGCCCCCTTCGATGGTTCTATTGGTGAAATCGTTAGTTTTTATGTTATATATTGACTCCTGCCTGGTAAACCCCGGCGGAGGCATGTTCGGTACCTCTAAGTCTGCCTTTGTAGGATCCTGTGTAAATAATGGTCCGAATATGCCCACAATAGCCAGGAACAAGATAAAACCAAGACCGGCAATCGACAACTTGTTTTTTTGCAGGCGCTCCCAGTAATATCCCAGCAGCCGTCTGTTAACGTAAAATGGCCCCGCTATCTTTCTTAGAACCGATATACTCTTGCTAGTCATATCTTATCCTCGGATCAAGATACGTATACACAACATCCGTGCCCAGGTTAAGCAATAGCACTAGGAATGTTCCGATGAGCGTGATCGCCACAACAACCGCATAATCGTTGGCAAAAATTGCGTTGAATGAAACCTGGCCCAGCCCTGGAATACCGAAGACGATTTCTGTAAGGTAAGCCCCCCCGAATACAATGCTTCCAAGGTCGAACATGATTATGGTAACCAGGGGTAGAATAGCGTTACGAAATACATGCTTCCCTATTACGGTTCTCTCACTCAGGCCCTTGGCACGCGCCGTAGTAACAAACTCTTTTCTCAGGTTATCCAGCATCGCCGATCTCGTATAACGTACGTAGCCTGCTAATTCACCTATCCCCAGCGCCATGACAGGTAAAATTAGCTGCTTAAGATTTTCCAGCGACCAAATAGGATAATTTGTATCATAATAGGTTTTGAATATACCGAGTTGAACGGCAAAAACAAGGATCAGCATCAAGCCCAGCCAGAAACCGGGGATGGATATACCTATGAAGGAGAAGATTGAGGCCGCATAGTCGAACTTGGTATTCTGCTTCACAGCAGACAACATACCTATACTTATGCCAAGCACAATGGCAAATATAGTAGCCAGCAAGATAAGCTGGAATGAATAGATCCAGTGTGACCCAATAAGTTCCAGCACAGGCATGGAAGTACTGAACGACCACCCCCAATTTCCCTGCAGTAAATTACCCAGGTAGGTGAAATACTGCTCTATTAACGGTTTATCCAGCCCGTACCGCGCCTCAATAGCCTGTTTAACGGATTCAACATTCTGGCCTTTAGCCGCTATATTAAGGATGTACCTATCGACCGGGGATGTGGGTCCAATACGAAGAAGAACGAAGGTGACAGTTAAGATTCCCCATGCGATTATTACACTGTAAAAAAGCCTTTTGATGATATAGTTACGCATTCACATCCAGCCTGGAAGGCGGTACACGTTGACTCAGGTATCAGGTTTAAAACTTACTCAAAACGCCAGAGATAATAGTTGTAGCCCATGTTGATACCGGGCTCAATACCCTTAACATTTTTTTGAAAGCCGCGGTTGGCCCTGGTGAACACAATAAAATCAACAGGTTGTTCTTCCGACATAACCCTGGCCAGCTCTATATATATCGTTTTCCTGTCATCCCTGTCCAATGCGGCCCTGGATTTAACTTTCTTGAATAGAGCATCTATTTCATTATTGAAAAATCCAAACGAGTTCAGCCCCCCGTCGCTGGCAAAGAAAACGCTGCTGCCGGATGGAGCAAGCGGGTCTGTGTTATGTCCCATAAGTGCCAGATCCCAGGGCTCTTCGCTTACCGCCTGAGGTCCATTGTTATACCTCGGCTCCTCGTCGCTTCCGGGGGCTTTGTTCATCATATACTGCCTGAGTAAAGTGGGCCACTGCACCATTTTTACTTCCACTTCGATTCCGATATCTGAAAGCTCCTGTTTAATCAATAAAGACATGGATTCCACAATATCACTGCCCGGCGTAGTTACCAGTATAAGTTTTACAGGTTTGCCATTTTTATCCATTAACACCGTACGATCACCGTTATTAGTATAATCGTAGCCTGCAGCTTTAAGTTGCTCCATAGCCTTTTGTTTTCCGGTTAAAGGAGCTACTCCGAATTTGACGACATTTTCCTCGCTATACCAGGGCGAGCTCGAAGGAATGAAGCTGAAAGCAGGTTCGGCAAAGCCGAGATACATCTTCTGAACAATAGTATCCTTATCTATAGCCATCGAGACGGCCTGTCTGACTTCTTTTTTCCTCAAACCCTCCCAGCCATTAGCTCTCTGGTTATAGCTGATGAGATTGTAACCGCGAGTGGGGACAGTATATACGTTAATCCTATCCAGCTTTTTAAACTTGGGAACGTTGGGAGGTTCGATCCCGCAATACGTTATATCCCCTGCCTCCAGGGCTCCCTGCATCACAGCGGAGGTCCCGAACATCTTTATCACATACTCACTGAAAAACGGTGCACCGCTCTCTTTGCCCAGGAAGAAATCCGGATTCCGTTCCACAACGAATTTATCGTTCCTCAGCCACTCTTTGAATTTATAAGGGCCCAGGTTGCCTGTATAAGATAATTCATTAAATTCTTTTGCCTGTGTGAAAGCAGCGACATTTCCTTCGTACTTAGAAGAAATATATTTCGGGTAAGGTATCAGGTCATACAGTGTATAAATAAACTCAGGATCAACCGTCTGTCTTGTTATCGTGAAAGTCGTATTATTGATCACGGAGGGAGTGACGAAAACTTTTTGACCGTTCACCTCTTCCTTCCAGTCATCCCTGTAATTGTAATTCAGCCAGTCAGAGAACATCAGGTTTTTCAAAGTATACACATAATCGTCGGCTGTTACCTGCGAGTCATCACTCCACTTAAGGTCATTACGAAGAGTAACAGTGTAAACCAATCCATCGGAAGAAACCTCAATATCTCTGGCAAGACAACGCATTTGGATGTTGAACTGATTATCGTAGGTGGCCAGAGATTCGAGGGTGTAACCGACATAACCGAAAGATGACGCGTCAGCAGCCAGTATCCAGTTCAGTGTTTCTGCTTCTCCGCCGGTAACATCACCCTCAATAAATACTCCCTTGGCAACGGGAGCCGAACACCCAACCAATGTAGATAGAGTGAGCAAACTAGCAATTATTAACTTCCATCCGGATCTAGCATATTTTAAATTCAAATTTTACCTCATAGATACCGAATAATAGTTAGATTTTTATTCAAAGTACCAGGACTGGAAATTGTGTAGAACGTTGATTCCGGGTTCCACTCCCTTAACGCTTCGAAACGCGTAATTGTCCTTGTAAAATACCAGGAAATTCACCGGCTGCTCATCGGACACAGTCCTGGATATTTCAGCGTATAGCTGTTTCCTGTTTTCCGGATTTACAGCCTCTACGGACTTGACTCTCTGGTAAAGAGCATCTACCTTTTCGTTAAAGAAACCGAATAGGTTGAATTTTCCTTTGGACGTAAAAAAGGCCTCGCTGCCTTCGGGTGTCAACGCATTGGTATGGGAGGAAAGTATTACCAGGTCCCAGGGCTCCTTGCTGACAGCACCAAGTCCATTATTGAAAGCCGGATTTTGCTCGCTACCGGGCACCTTATTCATCAACCCGTCAGCGAAAAGGATTTCGCGGGTAGAAAACTTTGGATTAATATCCAATCCTACACCCAGCAGATTTTGTCTGATTAATATTGCCAGGTTCTGCTCGAAATCACTTCTCATATCTATTATAAAATTGAGCTTGATAGGTTTTCCGTCTTTATCCACAAACTTCATCTGCCCGTCGATCTCTTTTTGTTCATATCCGGCGCCCTTTATAAGATCTATAGCCTTTTGCTGGTCTTTCAACGGAGTCATCCCATACTTATTAAGTACGTTTTCGGAATACCATGGTGAATAAGGCGGGATGAAACTGAACGCAGGATCTGCGTATCCTGAATACATATTTTGCATAACTTCAGGTTTATCCATGATCATGGATAGCGCCTGTCGTACCTGTGCATTTTTCAGACCCTCCCAGCCATTATCTCTCTGGTTGTACGCCACATAAACACAGAAACCGGTAGGTATGGTATAAACATTAATATCTTTCATGCCTCTGAACATATTGGCGTCTTGCGGTTCCACATATGCGTATGTCACTTTTCCATCCCGCAGAGAATCATTAATCACTTGCTGCAGCCCGTACAACTTGATCGTATATTTCTCAAAATAAGGGGCGCCGTTATTTTTGCCAAGATAGTAGTCGGGGTTGCGCCTGACCACAAAACCATCACTTGTATTCCAGGCTACCGGTTTATAAGCGCCGAGATTACCTGTATAGGTCATGTTATCAAACTCCGGGGATTGAATAAAATTATCTTTTTTATTCTCATAATGCTGGGCAATAAGTTTCGGGTAAGGCATCAATGTATAAATCATATAAATGAATTCCGGGGCAACTGTTTGACGTACAATTCTAAATGACGTATCGTTGACAACTTCAGGTTTCACAAAAACCGTCTGACCATCCACATTCTCTTGCCACTTTGGCTTATCGGTGCTCTCAAGCCAGTCCGCGAACATGAGATTTCTTAAAGTATATACATAGTCATCGGCGGTAACTTTGGTTTCGTCCGACCACTTAAGGTCATCCCTGATAGTCACTGTATAAATGAGCCCGTCTGCTGATACATCGATGTCTTTGGACAGACAACGCAGTTGAAGTTTAAACTGATTGTCGAATACCGCCAGAGGATCCACCATAAAGCTCGCATATCTTTTCGATATTTCATCGGTGGCAATTATCCAATTTAGGGTTTGAGCATCTTCTCCCAACTGTCCCTCGATAAACTCACCCTTCACCGGATGAAGTTGCTGTGAAGTATTACTACATCCCGGAAGAATCAGCAGTAACGCAACGATCACAAACAGAAAATTTATCAGTATTTTCATATCGCTCCTTGCCAAGTTGAATATATAACGCATTTATTAATAAATTGGATGCAGTATACTCACTGTCCTTTACGTTGAGCTCTCATTCCCCCGAAAGCATGAAGTGTACGCGTGCCGGCTATCCATTCACCGGCATGATGCAATCCTCGAGGAATATAATATTCTTGCCCAGCGGATAGGGAGATCCTGGTACCGTCAATAATCAATATATAAAGCCCCTGAACTACGATAAAATATTCATCGAAATCATGGACATGCTCAGCGGAAATGCCAGCCAATGGACATTCCCAGAATGCGATCTGACTTCCATCGACACCGTCATATACATAGCCCTCTATGCCTTTACTCTGTGATTGGGGACTTATGGCATTCACGGGATTTTTCATGAAATCGGGGAAGTGGTCCAACCCTGCAATCCTCTTATGTATGAATATTTTTCCAACTCAAAACGCTATATACTAACACAAATTCTATCTTTAGATGAAACGCTGCTTGAACTGTTCGATCACCTCATCCACCTTGTCAGGTGAATCGGCTCCGATGCGATTCATCGCCTCGTCAATCTTCTGGTATTTGGCTGCGTCATAAATATCATCCAGCTTTTCGTAATATCCTGATCTCCTGCCAAGCCTGTAGTTTAAGCGGTCTTTCAAGGGCATTGAGAGATACCGGTCGATTTTAGCCAGGCAGATTTTTTTAGCCTCGGGAAATTTACCTTCCAGTTCCGGCAGTAGATTCAAGATATGGTCACTCTTTAATTCTCCTGTAAAATCCAGTTTTTCAATAAAGTATTTGATTTCTTCTATGATCTCATCTTCACTTTGTAGTTCAAATTCACCCGACTGTAATTTTGACCAGAGGGGCATCATGTCATTAAGATGCAGAGTGCGCAGGCGTATGAAATCGGGATTAATCTCGTTTAACACACCGGCCGACTCTATCGCGTGCTTCCTTAACCATTTTTTACCTCCCAGTCCCGGCATGTAATACTCGGATAGCTCAATACCTGCTTCTTTAATATTATTACCACCCTTTATATGGTCATCTGCCGTCATCCCTTTCTCCACAAGTTTTAGCACTTCATCACAGCCGCTCTCCATGCCCATGTGAATTCTGGTTAGTCCCGCCTCCTTCATTTCCCTGAATTCCTCAATGCTTTTCTTGGCCGCAGTCTTGGAGCGACAGTAAGATGTTATCCTCTCCAGAGAAGGGAAACTTTGTTTCAAAGTAGAAATAACCTTAACCAGGTCAGGTGTACGCATGATTACACTATTGGCATCTTGCAGAAAGGCAGAAGTCCCACCTGCCCAGATCCAGAGTGCCACGTTTCTTACACAATCACTGGTGCCGCCCTGGTTGTAAACATAAGCAGCTACCTCGCGGGGGTTGCTTCCGTTTCCAGTTTTCCAGCTGAATTCTTTAATACCTTCTGCAATTACTTTGGCCGTTTCAATATCCTTTATTACGTCTTCCGTTGGCCTTAATTCAAATCTCTGCCCTTTGTATACGGGGCAGAACTGACAGCGGTTCCAGGAACAATTACGGGTTGCCCTGATCAATAGTGAATATGCTTCGCTGGGCGGTCTTATCGGACCCTGCTCGAAATAGTACGTGTTCAGTTTACTCAAAGTTGCGCTATTACTCAGTTCCATAACGTCCCCGATTGGTTTTAAAAGTATTTTAAATCCTAATCCGCTTTATTGCCAATAATATATCTTTATAACTACAATGTTAGCAGTTAAATTATATTCCAAGAAAAATATGAGTACACAGATTAAAGTAATCTCCTTTGATGTTGAGGGAACCCTAGTAACAACAGATTTCAGCTATGCCATCTGGTTCGAGATGATCCCCCAACGTTATGCAAAAAGGCACGGTTTGGAATTGGATGAGGCCATGCTGAAGGTCAAACAGGCTTATGAGAGCGTGGGCGACCAGAGGTTGGAATGGTACGATGTAAAATACTGGTTCACGCGCTTCGACCTGGGCAGGGCGAATATCGCCATGGAGGAGTTGCAGAACCGGGTCCGCTATTATCCTGAAACAGCAAAGACACTGGAAAACCTGGGCAGGCAATACAGATTGAGCGTGGCCTCCGGTTCACCCAGGCATTTCTTAAAACATTTACTGCGTGATATTAAGCACAATTTCAGCAGTGTTTTTTCTTCTGTCTCGGACTTCAATAATGTTAAGACTGCGGATTTCTACTTGCAAATATGTCAACAGCTCGAGGTCAGGCCGGAACAGATAGTTCACGTGGGAGATAACCTGCAGTTCGATTTCACTGAGCCTGCCAGTATAGGTATCAATGCCTTTCACCTGGACAGGGAAGGCAAGACCAACAACCCTATTGCTCTGCGCAACCTTACACAGATGATTGATCTGCTGAGGAGATACTAGCTGACTGGCTGCTTTATAAGCGGCTGGGAAGCGGTTCGAACCCGACCATGGGCGCCATCGTAATTTATATTTCAGAGATACCCAGGCTCACTAGCTAATTAGCACTTTGTGGAGAAAACCTGGAGTTTTTAGCCATGCAATAGCTAAATTACAAGGGCTAGAATACAGTTTTGGAAATCTTCCAACGCATCATATGACCCTACCCCAGTTTATAGTCCAGCATGAATTAGAATTTTCTCGGTTTTGCTAACGTATTCCAGTGGGCTTAAATCGCCCAAAGAGCTATGCGGCCTGAACTCATTGTAATCTATTCTCCAGGTTTCTGTGGTTTCTCTAGCGTTCCTTAAGGTAATGAACCAATTCTGATTCAAACACTCATCCCGCAGCTTTCCGTTGAAGCTCTCTATGTAGGCATTCTCTACGGGCTTCCCTGGCCTTATGAAATTCAATTTCACTCCTCGATTATATGCCCATTCATCCAGTGCTTTACCGGCAAATTCGGGTCCATTATCTACGGTGATCACTCTGGTTAAGCCTCTTAGTTCCGCTAACCGCTCTAGTACACTGACGACCCTTTTTCCACCGATCGAGGTGTCAACCTCGATAGCCAGACATTCTCTGGAAAAATCATCCAATATGGTCAATGCCCTGAATCTTCGTCCGGTGACCAGGCTATCCGAAACAAAATCCATAGACCAACGCTGATTGACCCGTTAATGATCTCGTAAGTTCCA
>JAPLHI010000066.1 GCA_026389695.1 Chloroflexota bacterium | reverse complement strand
ATGTAAAAAACAGGCTGCATAAAGCTCAATAAGCAGAGGTTTAAGCCTTAACTGAAGGGGAGAGTAGGAAGCAAACCGGGGGAGTTTCGTAATACGAAGCTCCCCTTTTTATTGGACGCATGAAATATGATGATAATGAAGCTTGGCAAAGAAACCGCATACTTCACATGCTTCGTTATCTAGTCGATTTCGCATATATCACCCCCACAGCACTTTGGATTTATTACATTGAAATAAGCGTAGCCGGCATATAGATTGCCACGGTTATCTTCTATCTGTACCGTAACTGTATAAAAACCGGGTACACCGGGTGATATCCAGCCGATTTTCGATGCCGTTCCATCTTTTATCCCTGCTCACTGAAATTTCCCTCAGTTGCTGGACGAGGTATATTTATATTCATTAATCAATGTTTTAACATTCCTCATTTCTCGGTAGCAGCTAATTCCTGGGGCAACAAAATACATCAAATATTACCTGCCCCTGAGCCTTGTTACCCTGCTCATCACTTACTATTACAGTCACCAGGTATACTTTTGTATCCGTGGGTGCCGTCCAGTAGACAGCTGCGGAAGTTTTTTCATCCAAACCTTTTGCCTTAAGCTTACCTCCTTCCGACGTCCATGCGTATGTTAATTTGCTGTTCACTGAACCTTCAGTTGCGCAAATGACCTTAGTTACCGTTCCAACTTTAACCGTCATCTTCTCAGATACAGTCCCGGATACCGGTAAGGTCATCTTCAAAGTGATCGGCGGCATAGTAGTGCCATCGGCATTGTTAAGTACACGTATGTTCACGGTCTGAACTACTTCTCCCCCTTTGCCATCGGTTACCAAAACGGTAACTTTGTAATTCCCCATAGTATCCGGTGAAACCCATGTGATATTTGTCCCATCACCAGTTATTCTCCCATTATCGGCAGACCATCTATATTGCAGGTTATCACCATCAGGATCACTGGCCTGGCAAATAATTGTATTATCTGCCGCTGCCATACTATCTTGACTGTATATTACCTGCTCAATTACAGGAATATTATTCTGTTTCTGTACGGGCACCGATGTACCGGCACAGGCTGTTCCCAGGAAAATAAGAAGAAGATTCAAAATATATTTATACATTTTTATGACTTTATAGCGCTCACTTTTATACTTCTTACCGCTTTGCCAACTTTTTTTATGTCGTCTTGCGAGATATGTTCGTCTTTAATAATAGCCAGCACAGTGGGGTCGCTTGCCACAAACTCGGTGCCGAAGCTGGTTTCATCAATTACTTTAACCTCTTTGAATCCCGCTTTTTTCAAAGCGGCCAGGTATTTCTCCTTCAACGCCGCGCCGGCCAAGCAACTGATGTATGCGGAGACTGATTTCTGTACTGATCCAGGCAGTTCCTCCAGCAACACTATATCGGACACCATCAGCCTACCATCCGGTTTTAATACACGGTATGCTTCCTGGAAAACTCTCTCTTTGTCCGGCGATAAATTAATTACACAGTTGGAAATGATAATGTCTGTAGAATTATCGGCCACCGGCAGATTCTCGATCTCGCCGAGCCTGAATTCCACGTTCTCATAACCGCCCTTACGGGCATTCTCCCTGGCTTTGTCCAGCATCTCGGGCGTCATATCCACGCCTATAACCTTTCCATTCTTTCCCACACGGCCTGCCGCCAGGAAGCAATCGAAACCCGCGCCGGAACCCAGGTCCAGTACTGTCTCACCTTCCTTCAAAGATGCCAGCGCCACAGGGTTGCCGCAGCCGAGACCCAGGTTGGCTCCATCGGGGACGGAGGAAATGTCCTCATCCGTGTAACCTACACCCTTGCTTATTTCTTTAGCCGTATCAACTCCACAGCAACAGGATGGTGTCTGCGGCGCACAGCAGGAGCTTTGACTGCGTGCTACCTGCGCATAACCTTCCCTGACCGTTTTCTTGATTTCTTCCTTTTTCATTTAAGGCCTCCTGTTTTCTATATTTGTATGTCGCTCATCAATGGCCCGAGCAGACTTTTAACCATGCCAGTCATTTCCTCAGCTTTAATTAAAGAAAAGCAACATATTTTTCCATCTTTTTCCCAACTGATTAGAGCCAGCTTGTCGCCCGGTTTGATTTGAGCTTTCTCCCGTAGTTCTTTGGGCAAAACCATTTGACCTCTCTCGTCAACACTTAAAATTGATTCGACACGACAATAGGGCATGTTCCCCGCGGTAGCTGTACACCAGCTCTCAACTTTATTTTTTTTAACCATAAACACCAACTTAACAAATAAAATTAATCTGATTTTTCTGAATATTCATATTTTACTGATTCACGCGAGATATGTCAAGGATAACATTCCAAATTATTAAGGTTTTACTACCAAAGCGACATAAAGATTGCGGCCAATATGAAGAGATAGCAGGTATAGATCAAGAACCTGGTCCGGCAAACTGAGGCGGTTTATCGAAATACCTGCGCTTGAAATAAAGCGCCACGTTAACAAGAATTATCAATACCGGTACCTCCACCAGCGGCCCGATCACCGTTGCAAAGGCCTGTCCCGAGTTTATGCCAAAGATGGCGATGGCAACTGCTATGGCAAGTTCAAAATCGTTTGAAGCAGCCGTAAAAGATACTGCTGCCGTCTTTTCATAACTGGCCTTCATCTTGTAGCAGATGAAGAAGGTAATAAACCACATGAAGAAGAAGTAAATGATGAGAGGAATGGCAATTCTTACTACATCAAGCGGCAACTGGATAATATATTCGCCCTTTAAGGAAAACATGACAATGA
Organism: Chloroflexota bacterium; assembly: GCA_026389695.1. Classification (GTDB taxonomy): domain Bacteria; phylum Chloroflexota; class Dehalococcoidia; order GIF9; family UBA5629; genus JAQUQM01. Next base: position 2,810 of record JAPLHI010000066.1, on the reverse strand, counting down.
TGGTGAACAACAAAGCTATGGGAGTTATTAAGCTTAATTTCGGCATCAGTTTATTCTCGAACCATTCCTTCCCCCGGGCAGCGATTATGCCGTAACGGGTGATTATACCCATAATGAAGGGGATGCCCAGATATATGAATACGGTTTTAGCGGCCTCAGCTATGGATATCTCAGCTTTCACGCCCTCAACCAGCCCCAGTCTGCTTAATAGAATCGTAATAAAAAAGAAAATATAAATCGAGTAAAGCAGCACCTGGAAGATGGCGTTGAATGCCACCAGCCCAACTGCATACTCACGGTCGCCCTTCGCCAGCTCATTCCAAACGATCACCATGGCAATACACCTTGCCAGTCCTACCATGATCACACCCATCATGTAATCAGGGTAGCCGCGCAGGAAAGTAATGGCCAGTACAAACATGACGATAGGACCAACTATCCAATTCTGCGTAAGTGAAAAGGCAAGGAACTTGACGTCCTTGAAGACCTTGCCCATGTCCTCGTATTTAACCTTTGCCAGAGGCGGATACATCATCAGTATCAAGCCAATGGCTATGGGTATGGATGTTGTACCAATTTGGAAAGAGGTAATGAAATTAGTCACGCCGGGAACGAAATAACCCAGTGCTACCCCGAAAGCCATAGCCAGGAATATCCACAGGGTAAGGAACCTATCAATAACAGATAGCTTGCCAAAAGTGCTCTTAGATGTATTACCTGCCATATGATTCCTCCTTCAAATGTTTTTGCATACAAACAGTAAACCGTTCCATCATGATTAAAACAACCTTAACCACAATCCGATACAGACTAACCCGACTACAATAAACAGGGCCGCTACGGCCATCCTGATATATTTCTCCGCGTTACCGATAGCATTTATCCACCTTGCCGCGCCAGCCACGCCCAGCGATAGCAATGTTCCGAAAAGCAGAACCGGCAGCCCCGTGCCCAGGGCAAATGCAGCAGGTAGACCCGCTCCACCCGTCGTTTTGAGAGCCAATGGTATCAGCACCATGAAAAAAAGCACTGCGCTGTAAGGACAAAAGGCCAGCGCCAGGACCATTCCCAGGGGCAGCGCCCCGATCAGCCCCATATCAGCGAACTTTTTCGCTGCCACAGCTAACCTGTTGTCTTCCTCACCAAAATGAATCCTGTCCAGAAAAAGCATGATAATTCCTACGATGATGAGGAATGGCCCAACGGCGACCTCCCCGAACTGCTGCAAAAAATTGGCCACTGCCGGTATGCTCATCCCTGTATAGATGATCAGCATGCCAAGCACGGTATAAGTGATCATTCTGCCCACTGTATATAATGCTGCATTAGTCACAGCGAATTTACGGTCGGATAATTTACGGCTGATGTACGCCAGCGCAGCTATATTGGTGGCCATTGTACAGGGTCCAATAGATGCCATAATCCCGAGCATGAACGCCGAGATTCCGGGCATATTCAGGCTATTGGTTAAAGTAAGGAAATCCACTAAGAGCTCTTGCCTTCGAGTATGCTGTTCACTTTTAGTTTAATAAAATTTACTAACTTATCCCGGTTATCGTCACCGGTCATGTTCCAGATATCGCTGACCGGATAGATTCTCTCGGTATTATCTCTTGTCTCCTTTATAAAAAGCGTGAAAAGCATGGCATTATATTTCTGCACAAGAGCGGCGTTGGCAGGGTCATCCGAAACAACCATGGTAAGTTTTACCCTTCCATTCGCGACCTCGTTCTTGAAATATGTATCAACGGCATACTGGATGTTATCCTGAACGACGGCCATGCAGTGGCAGGGATTTTTTGTATGGAAATAGATTAATTCAACTTTATCGGGTTTAGATGAAATCTCTGATACCGCAAGGGTAACCGAAGTCGCATTCTCCACTATTATGTAGCTATTGTTATTTGGTCCGGTTTGTGTCTGAGGCGGATTGTCACATGCAGCCATAATCAAGATGGCCATAACACCAAAAATGATCAAACCTGCACAATTAACACTTTTCATTGCTCATCCTTATTATTCGCGTCTAAAGACTTCAAACATAATTATAATTTATACTATTGGTGATTCATAAATATATTACTGCTAAAATTAATCACTGTCAGTTCGGGCAAGACTAATTAGATACAATACTTTTACTCTTTTTTTGAAATTCTTAATTTATCCCTATCTTTTTTAGCTCCAGCGCCATTTCCTCCGGCGACCAGTATCCCAAGTGGCGCACCAATTCCTTTCCCTGGCTGTCAAATAGTATCTGTGTCGGGATGGCCTTTATACCATACTGGTTTGTAAGGTCTTCGTGGTCATATACCTCTACGATTAAAACATTCAGTCGTCCCCGCTGTTTCTCAGCTAATTCTTCCAGGACAGGTTTCATTTTCTTACAAGGAATGCAGTTCCTCCAGCCGAAATCTGCGAGCGTGGGCTTTCCATTATGCAACGACTGCTCAAGCGGTATTTTGGTCAGGTCTTTCTCAATATAAGCGTCCGCCGATGAAGAGCACCCTGAGCCCAGAGGCAGAGGTATTATAAGTATAGATAGTAGCAATAGAAGCAATAATATTTTCGACATAATTAATTACCTGATTCGATATTTTTAGTACGCGTATAACTAATTTCCACAACAAAATACATGTATATTAACCTGGCCTTTAGCTTGTCTACCCTGATTATCTGTGACCGTTACATCGATAGCGCAGTCGGTTTGCACACCGGGAGCTATCCAGCGGATCCTGTTCGCCTTTACTTCCTGGATGCCCTTATCCTGTATCTTGCCTTCGCTGGCTGACCAGTTATATGTCAGTTCATTT
>JAPLHI010000056.1 GCA_026389695.1 Chloroflexota bacterium | reverse complement strand
GGTGTACTGGCAGGTTTCCCGGCTGTTGACATGAAGGTAACGCTTTACGACGGCAGCTTCCATGCCGTAGATTCATCCGAAATGGCGTTTAAAATAGCTTCCATCCAGGCTTTCAAAAAGGGTATGCAGGATGGCAGCCCGGTGCTCCTGGAGCCGATCATGAATATGACGGTGACAGTTCCCGATTCTTTTACAGGAGATATCATAGGCGACCTGAACACCAAGCGGGCGCGGGTGCTGGGTATGAGCCCCAGCCAAGGCATGAATGTGATACAGGCGCAGGCGCCCCAATCTGAACTATTAAGGTACGCCATCGACCTGCGTTCCATGACACAGGGCAGGGGCACCTTCACAGTGGAGTTCAGCCACTATGAAGCGGTGCCGGCGCTCATCGCGCAGAAGATAATCGCCCTGCATAAGAGCGCGTCCCAGTAAGCAATTTCACAAATATGTAATTAAAAAGCCCCCGTCTTTGAGACGGGGGCTTTTATTATCGTATTCAGTTCAGGTATTACTGAATGAGCTCTTTTATCTTCTGTGTGAAAGCAGGCAGTATAACTTTCCAGTCACCTACCACACCCACGCGGGCTTCCTTGAAGATGTTGGCTTCCGGGTCCTTATTAATGGCAACGATGCACTTGGATCCGGAGCATCCGGACATGTGCTGGCTGGAACCGGAGAGCCCGATGGCAATGTAAAGCTCCGGTGCAATGATCTTGCCTGTGAGACCGATCTGGATAGTATCGGGAACCCATTTATTATCACAGGGAGGCCTGGACGCGCCGACAGCGCCCTTCAATAATTTGGCCAGCTCGGCAAGCTCTTTGGTAAAGGGTTCGGGACCACCCATGCCACGTCCACCGGCGACTACTGCAGCGGCATCCTCGAGTTTCACACCGGCTACTTCTTCTTTGATGGTTTCCAGGACTTTGGCCCTTATTTTGGCAGCGTCGAGCGTTACGGGGAAGGCTACAACCTGTCCCTGCCTGCCCGCATCAGGAGCCAGGGGCGACATGGCCTTCTGCCTTACCGTGGCAATCTGCAGTAGCGCTTCGGATGTAAAGGTAGCTTTGGCATTGCCGCCGTATACCGGGCGGGTGCAGTGCATTAATTTGGTTGCGCCGTCAATGGACAGCTCAAGGCAGTCCACAACCGCGCTGACGCCCAGCCTGAAAGCCAGCCTGGGAGCGAGATCGCGGCCCATAGAGGTCTGTCCCATGAGGATAATCCTGGGGGCGAGATCTTTAGCCGCTTTTTCTACAACCTGCATATAGGCATCATTCTCATAATCTTTGAGAGCGGCGTCTTCGGTGGTGTAAACCTTGTCAGCGCCGGCTGCGATAGCAGCTTTAGCGACATCGCCCACTTTGTCGCCGATAAGGATACAGCTAAGCTCTTCTTTGAGTTCACCGGCCAGATGCTTTCCGGCGCCCAAAGCTTCAGCCGTAATAGGAGCTAATTTTCCATCAGCAATTTCGCCTACAACTAAAATTCCTTTATTATCAGCCATCGTGTTCCTCCTGTTATTAATCCTATCTCTTTCTCTTAAATTACCTTGTATTCGCGCAGTTTATCAGCAAGTTTGGCAGCAGCCACTTTCAAATCGTCGTCGCTGATAATTTCGCATTTGCCTTCTTTTACAGGCTGGAACAATTTAACAACTTTGGTCTTCCTGGCCGCGGCACCGACCTTATCGAGGCCAATATCAGCGGGTTTCCAAACTATGGGCTGTTTTTTACTGGCAGCCATGATGCCTTTCAGTGTGGCATACCTTGCTTCACCGAGCTCGTTACTTACCGTGATCAGGGCGGGTATGGAAGCCTCCAGAACCTGGAAACCATCGGCGGTTACCCTTTCTACCTTGACTTTGCCGCCGACAACTTCAACCTTCTTGGCTACGGTCACGCTGGGGATGCCGAGAATCTCGGCAATACCGGAGCCGACCTGTCCATCGTCCCATTCAGATTCCTGTCTGCCGCAAAAGATGAGGTCGAATTGCCCCACCTTCTTGATTGCCGCCGCAAGGGCTGTGGCAACCGCGAAGCCGTCGCCGCCTTCAAAGGCCGCATCCTCAAGGAGGATCAACTCATCAGCGCCCATGGAGAGCGGTTTTTTCACCACGTCGCGTAGAAGGTTGTTGCCGAGCGTGATGACGGTTATTTTGTGAGCTGCTTTGTCGGTATCCTTAATTCTGAGCGCAGCTTCAACTGCCTGCTCATCGTAGGGATTGATGACCGGTTTAACCTCAGGCGGTTGAACCATTCTGTTATTGGCAGCATCGAGTTTGAAGGTCGCCGGTGCTGCTTCCGGATCGAGCACCTGTTTACAGCAGACGATCATATTCATGGTAGCAAATCACCCCTTTATGATATTTGGCTAACAAAATTAACCAATCGGAAAGTTTACAATAAACCCCCATCGTTGTCAAAAGTGGAAAACGGGGATTAATATCATAACGGAAATTTATAATTTCCCTTTTACCCGCCGCGGGTTGAGCGTGCTTCATTTTTCACCTTCTTTTAAAGGTTCCTCGTTATCATGACACGCGGGGTGCGAAGCCCGCCAACCAAGATGACAGGTACCGATACGTTTTCCTTCAATGCCCGGGCGTAGGGCCGGAAGTATGCCTCCTTTCCTTCCTTGTTAATCCCTTTGATAGAAACACGGCTGCCACCCCCGGCCTGACCTCCCCCCGACACCTCGATACAATCGATGCCACCTTTAACGATTATTCTGGCGATTCGAACTGCCTCGTCTTTGTCGATACCCCCGTCAACAAAGTCATCGCAGTTCATCTTGATCATGAGCGGATACCCGGGCCCGACCATCGTCCTCGCCTTCTTCACAATATCGACGATGAAGCGGGCGCGGTTTTCAGTGCTGCCTCCATATTCGTCGGTCCGCACATTGGTATGAGGAGAGATGAAGTTATTGATCAGGTATCCGTGGGCCCCGTGAAGCTGCACTGCGTCAAAGCCCGCTTCCTTGGCGCGGCGGCAGGCCTGCGCAAACCTGTCGACCAGCTCCTGAATTTCAGTAACCGTCATTTCCCTGGGCACTATGCCGATGTCCTTTAACAAAACGGCGGAGGGAGCGATGTGAGAGGGGCCCCGGGGTCCGGGATGCACAATCTGCATGGCGATTTTCGAGACCTGCTCGTGAACGCCGTCGATTACTTCTTTCCAGCTCTCAATGCAGCGGTCATCGTCAATAGCCAGGCCGAAGGGCAGCCCTTCGATATCGGGAGGGTATTTATAGACCTTGACCGCGGCGGCGCTGGTAACTATCAAACCTACTTCCCCCTCCGCCAGCTTAAAGTACAGCTCCTGCAGCCTCCGGGTCGGCCGTCCATCGAATGTTGCCCGGCCTTCCATAGTCGCAGATCGGACGAACCTGTTTTTCAGCCTTATGTTCTTGATATCTACCGGTTCAAATAGAACGGAACTCATAGGTTTTCCTCTTATAAATTCAGTACCAGGTTTTCGCGGCCTTCTCCGCTTCCATTTCATTCTGCACGGTTATCAGTTCGGTTGGTTCCTCAGCTCCAATTGGAAAAATGCAACAGATTTTACCGTTTCATTATATCTGGCTATGGCAAGCTTGTCACCAGCCCAGGCGCACAGTAGTTTTCGTTGTTCGCTCCATTTAACAAAGGCGGCACAAAGTACTTTCCCGGTGTCGTGACCCAACAAATGTTCCGCCTTCCGGTAATAGACAGGAAACGTTTATAAAAAGAAGATTGAAATTGCTATTCCTGCTATGACCACCCAGTAGACCTCGACTTTAAACCATAGGGCTACGAAGGTTGCGATCGCAATTAAGGCGCGAATAAAATCCCAGGGTACTTTTAAAGCAAACAGTACTGTTACAGCTACAAGAAGGCCGACGAATGAGCTCAATATACCGCTGACTGCTTTGTTAAAATAGGAAAAAGCACGTAATTTATCAAAATACGGCGCGATTCCCACCACGATTAAAAAAGATGGCATAAATACAGCCAGGGTGGCAATGGTACCCCCAAACGGGCCGTAGAGCAAAAACCCTATAAAAGTAGCCGTAATGACGATGGGCCCCGGGGTGACTTGCCCAAGGGCAATCCCGTTTAGAAATGTCGGGCTATCCATCCACGAGTTAACGTTTACCACCTCATTGAACATGAGAGGAACGGAAGTGAAGCCACCTCCGAAGGCAAATAAGTCAACACGTACCATGAGCGCAGCCAGGTTGAAAAGACCCGGATTAGCGAAAAAGAGAATGACGAATCCTAATATGACAGCTGCTATAATAATCAGTGTAGGCCTGGTTGTTGTAATCCGTTTGCTCGCTATTACAACAGGGGGATTGGGCTGCTTGATATAAAGCACGATACCTGCTATCGCAGCCAGCAGAATTACCAGGAAAGGATTTACGCCAAACCCAAATAATATCCCAGCTACAATCGCTATGGCCGCTGCTTTCCAAGTCTTCATGGATGTCCTGCCGAATGTAATGGCGGCGTTAGCGACGATAGAAACTATCATGGCCTGCAACCCGTTGAATGCCGAAATTACCACCGGCAAATTTCGGGTCTGTACGTAGAGTGCCGATAGTATCATCATGACCAGAAACGCAGGCAGCCCGAAGCCTATGAAGCTGGCTGCAGCTCCCGATACGCCCCTGACCCTCAACCCTACATAGGCAGCAGACTGCATGGCTGTAGCCCCCGGCACCATCTGGCAGAAGGCAACTCCATCCCGGAATGACGCGTCATCCATCCACTTCTTATGTTCCACAACCATCCTGCGGATATAAGCAATCATGGCAGGGCCGCCGAAAGCTGTGGCCCCTAACTTCAGAAAAGACAGGAACAACCTGACCAGGGACGGTACTTTTTCAACTGACTCGATGGACATAGGCTGCAGCGAAAAACCTGTGACACTATTTATGGGACTCTTTTATGCTATAACGGAACATGCAGTGGTTTTTTCCGGTCTGGTAGCGGTATTCTTTTATCAGCTTTATATCCGGGTTGTACCCTTCAAAAACCGCTTGGTCATCATACTTGCAAAAAAATTGACTGAAATCGCTAAGGCCAAATTCCCTGGTTGTATTAAACAAGACGCATTCACCCGTTTTCATTAAATAGTCACCGTCAACTATATCGATGGGCTGCGGATTAGTATTTTGGGGATACATATCGTTGTATATAAACCAGTTCTTTAGAGTGAGCGGCTTGCCCAGCCCTTTTACTATCCCGGCAATTCGCTTGCCTCTTTCCCTCCCGAACTCCTCGATGGCTTTTTTAAGCAAAGCTTCACCCTTCTCCGGGCCGAGTTCCTCGATGACAGCTTTAGCCGCAAAAGAAAAAAGGGCGGCGCCTAATCCCCAGCCTGAAATCTTGTATTCATCGCCGATCTCCTTTTGCTTGGCAGGAACACTTGCCAGATAATCCCAGGAAAGCCCTTCCTTTTTTTCCTTTTCCAGTTCATCCATACGTAAACCTCCGGTCGATTATTTTGTATTCTTCAAATGCTGGTAGGATTTGACACGTTGCGGGAGATTAGTGAAGCAAAGACTCCTTCCTGTGAAAGATCATGAGGTGAGGTTTGTCATAAAACTCCCCATAACCCATTTATGAACAAACTTCAGGTTTTATATCCAGAACAGGTGTTCCGTCCAACATGTCCAAT
>JAPLHI010000197.1 GCA_026389695.1 Chloroflexota bacterium | reverse complement strand
AAACATAGCCCAGGTTTCTGAGGCGGAAATCCGTCTTTTTATGGTCAGGTAGCTCTGCAATATTTATCTTATCCAATATGATCTGACCTGAAGTGGGAGTATCAAGTAAGGCCAATTGGTGCAGCAAGGTGGACTTGCCGGAACCGCTGGGTCCCATAATCGCCACAAACTCGCCGGTTTGAATCTCGAATGTAACACCTTTGAGAGCACGAACCGGGACGTGCCCTTCGTATATCTTCACCAGGTTAGTTACTTTAATCACTTAATCGCTACCCCCAGATTGCCCTGATAATATTTTCCCTGGTGACGCGCCATGAAGGTACAAAACCGGCTACTATACTTACGACAATCATGCTTATAACGCTGGTTATGAAATCTACCTGTGCGATGAGGAGGCTGACCCTGCCCATGGGTAAAATCAGGGGGTGGCCGATGAAGTACGGCTTTAACGCAAACTCGATGATGATCACACCCAGACTAATACCGAGTATGGAATAGAAAAGCGCCAAAAAGATATACGACGCGATAACTATCCTTTCCTTCATCCCGATGGCTTTCATGATCCCGATTTGTTTTCTCCTGCTCGTAGTGGCGATAAAGATAACGATAAATATAGTCACCCCGGTCACCATCAGCCCGATGAAAAACACTATCTTTTTAATGATGTCAAAGCTCTGGGTAATACCGGATATAAGACCAATAAAATCGTTCCAGGGTTTGATCTCTTCCTTTACCAGACCGGCTTGCCTTAATTTCTGTATATAATATTGTTCTGTATATTGTTCGTCCGTTTTGACAAGAATCTCGGACGCGCGGTTATGCAGCCCCAGCACGGATTCCATTTCTCTTTCGGTTACAAAGACCCCCATATCCGAAAGCGGGAAAATCGTGGTATAAATACCTTTTATGGTGTAAACACGCTTGACCCCGTTGTTGTAGCGGACGGTGACTTCGTCCCCGACACTGGCTCCCTTCAATGATTGCACCTCGAGGCTGGCGCCGTAACCACCTGAAATCTCCCTGCCCATAATGATCTTGTCACGGTCAGAGTCTTCCAGATACTCGCCGGCTATCATGTAGTCCTGTATACTGGTGACCTTGATTTCCTCAGCGGCATTAATAGATTTAATAGTCCAGCCAATTGACTTCACGTCCTTCCCATTTTTATCGGGATCGTATGAAATACTCGCTCCCATGGCGTATCTGGAAGAACAACTGACAATGCCCGGCACTGCATTGATTATATTTTTTAAATTGGAAAGCTGTGTTAGATAATCTTCATCCTTTCCCGGTTGTATAACAATGTTGGAAACGTAATTATCCTTGACCTGTTGATACGCCAGGCTGATAGCGCCGTTAAATATACCGGAGATAAGGTTTATTTCCGCAAAGGCAAGGGTGGTTACAATTATGGTAAGAATAAGCGTACCTTTACTGCCGCGGGTAATGTACTTGTACACTAAAAATATGGCTGATTGCAGGTCGTTTAACATACTCTCAATCTGGATGTAATGTACACGGTGTTATTTTTTAACCAGGCCGTAAAGCGTAAAATTAGTTAATTCTTTAGTGATTTCTTTACTGCGTGATTTTTTAAACGGGCTGTCTTTTTGTTCAAGTCCGCGCAGGATCATCACCCCGATAATCATTCCGGCCAGGGCGCGCGAGATTATTTTTATATCCGTCGGGCGGAAGCTGTTCTTTTTAATACCCGATTGCAGCAGATTTTCTATTCTGCTTATTATAGGGGCGACCACTTGAGATAAATATTGACGGCGCAGTTTGGAATTGCGTTGAATTTCAAAAAACAGGAAGAGAAACCTTTGCCCGTTGGCTAAACCGAATTCGAGACGATCCTCGATAAGCGATTCTATGATTTTTTTGTCACTGGTAGCTTCGGTTGCGCCGAGTATCTCACTGAGGTTGGCCGATAATAAGCTGCGCGCAATTAAGGAAATCAAAAGGTCATGTTTGTCCCTGTAGTAGTTATAGATAGTGCCCACAGCCACGCCTGCTTCGGAAGCTATATCGGCTACCGTGGCCTCTCCAAAACCTTTTCTGGTAAAAACGGCCATGGCCGCCTCCAGTATTTGTTTTTCCCGGAGACGGGTAATCCGTTCCTTCCTTTTTTGACGGGTAGCCATGATATTAAATAGAATGAATCTTCATTCAATAATTATATTAATCTCATCGATATAATATGTCAATTGCATCAGCTAATTTTGGTGATTATTAAAACTATCGATTGAAAAGCGCGCTGTTTAGCTGTCAAAGATTAAATTTGGTATGATATTTGCGTTTTGACTTAATACCAACCATATTTTAACTATGCGTATCTGTTTGCTCAGCTATAGAAGTTACCAGTACTCCGGCGGCCAGGGTGTATACCTGCGCTATTTGAGCAATGCCTTGCGGGACCTGGGGCATGAGGTGGATATCGTGTCAGGTCCTCCGTATCCGGTTATTGATGAAGGAGTTAACCTGGTCCGGTTACCCAGCCTCGATCTGTATCAACTGGACCTCTGGCAAAGACTATTCATCAATCCTGTTAAACTCAATACATATCCCAATTTTTTGGAATGGATTGGCACGGCGACGGGTTATTTCTCTGAGCCGTTAACTTTCGGCATGCGTGCCTTTAAATATCTGGCTGAAAATAGAACTAAATACGATGTGATACACGATAATCAGACTCTATCCTATGGCATAATCGATATCCAGAATATGGGCTACCCTCTTGTTGAAACGATACACCATCCCGTAACTATTGACCGTGATATGGCAATTCAAACCGCCAGGTCTATAAAAGACAAGCTGGCTTACAGAAGGTGGTTTTCATTCGTTGACATGCAGATCAAGGTAGCCCGGCAGCTATCACATATTATTACAGTTTCCCAAATGGCCAAACAACATATCAGCGAAAGCTTTAAAATACCGGAATCAAGATTATCCGTCGTCTATAACGGTATCGATACGGAAATTTTCAGCCCCTCTGAAGCTGTTCAGCGCCTCGATAACAATGTACTCATGGTGATGAGCCGCGATTCGGCGGTTAAAGGCCTGAGATTTTTACTGGAAGCTCTGGCGCACCTTCGACCCAATTATGATCTGGGACTTACGGTAGTCGGGACAACTATAGGCGACGGAAAGACGGAAAAATTGATAGAAAAGCTGTGCCTGGCAGACCGCGTTAAATTTATCAATCAAATAGATACGCAGGAACTCGTAAAACTCTACAGGACTGCCACTCTCGTAGCGGTGCCATCCAGTTACGAAGGATTCGGATTACCCGCTGCAGAGGCCATGGCCTGCGGGGCGCCCGTAATATCTACGACTGCCGGAGCTCTGCCAGAGGTGGTGGGAGACGCAGGTATACTGATACCCCCGGCGGATTCTACTGCGCTGGCTGAAGCTATTGCAGAATTAATGGATAACCCTGCGAAGCGCCGGCAGTACAGCATACTGGGGCGCAAACGCATAGTGGAACAGTTCAACTGGAAGAATGCCGCCGGGCGCACAGTCGATGTTTATCTGGACGCTATGCAGAAAAAGCATGTAGCAGGGACAAACTCCTGACCTCAAATTCGCTGCAATTTGATAAATAGGAATGACATAGGTAAAATGTTGAGTGTTTTCAGTATGATTTTAAATCCTGAGATGAGCGAGTATCGATGCGCATTTGTTTACTTAGCTACAGAGCTTATGAATATTCCGGCGGCCAGGGAGTATATGTAAGGTATCTGAGCCGGTCTCTGCAGAAACTGGGCCACGAGGTAGATGTCGTTGCCGGACCCCCGTATCCCGACCTTGTCGAAGGTATCAAACTTATCAAATTGCCCAGCCTCGATTTATACAGATTTCCCGAATACCGGCGCTATTTTATCAATCCTCTCAAACTAAATACGTGGCCCAACTTTGTTGAATGGGTCGGTGAATGCAGCGGCTTTTTTACCGAGCCACTGACATTCGGAATGCGCGCTCATAACATGTTCCGGCAAAATGGACACGCCGGGAAACATGATATCGTACATGATAATCAGTGTATTACGGAAGGCATACTGCGCATAAAACAAATGGGAATGCCGATGGTGACAACCATCCATCATCCTATCACCATTG
>JAPLHI010000188.1 GCA_026389695.1 Chloroflexota bacterium | reverse complement strand
GGCCAGATCAGCACTCGCTCCCATACCTGTCCCGCAGTGTCGCTGACGCTGCGCCAGACGCTGTCAAAGTTGATTAATCCCGGTTCTGTATTCAAAGTTGCCAGGTATAGTACATTATGTTCTCCTTCTCCACCGGAGCCTGTGGGGACATCCAGGGCGGCAACGTCGGAAAGCCTGCTGATCCTGGTGTCTATCAGGCTGAGCTGGTTCCAGCTAATCCCGCTGTCAGTGCTGCGGGAGAAGGCTGACTCGTCAAGTGGAACCGAAGTCAGTTTGGAACGGGGCCACTGTCCCGGAGCCCAGCCTGTGCCGCCAACAATGGCGTTTTCCGAGCTTGTCCCGCAGTAGACCGAGGTTCCATCTGTGCTCCAGGCCAGGATGGCGTTGGCCCGTCCCGAATTGCCGCCGCCGGTAGGGGATTTGAGAGTATTTGAGGGAAGCCAGGTCGCTCCCCCGGTCACGGTTGACTGCGGATTGGAGCACTGCCAGATTTTCACGCGTCCGTCACCCGCTTTAGCCGCTTTTTCCCCGGCCAGTAACATGCCGGAGCTCAGGCTACCTTTGTAGGCGATGGAATATATGCCGTTATTTGGAATGATGGTAGAAAATGGCGGTGTGATATTTAGCACGCTGGGAGCAATATTGGTATTGACGTAAAGTACTACCGATTTTGATGTAGTATCAGTCAAAATACTAACAAAACTGGCAATTTCCGTGGCGGTACTTCCTGAAAAATCCGATGGCAATTCGAGATCGCAGTTAATAATGTTGGTGGAATTTTCTGTGGGGATAATAGCAGGAAGCTGGAGGGAGAAGTCAACCGGATAATTCACATAACCAGGAGCATCCCAGGATGTTGTATTGGTAACAGGGTCGTGTTTACCCAGGTGTAAAAATGCCGCAACCGCGTTGCAGGATACCACAGCGATCGTGGAATCAGTAGCATAATTGGGTGAGAATTTTATGGCTGTAATATTTTCAGCAAGACCCTGATTATTCCATGATGCCGCAAAAGCTGTGCTGTATTGAGCATTGAATATGCGGCCGGAGCTAGTAGCGTTGCGTGTACCCACCGCGATGTCACGCAGACCTGCGCCATATTTTTTAGAGATATCAAGGCAACTGATGTATTCATCTACACCTAAGCCTGGAAATGATGTGGGTTGCCAATTGCTTGTCAGGTTATCGGCGGTGTCGCAGCAATAAAAGGTCCTGCCGTCTGATCCCAGGGCGAAAGCATTGATTTCCGAGGGGCTGACAATTACCGCGCTTATATTTTCGCTGGGGGTATTGACGATAGACCACATCAGCGTGCGGGAAGCAGCACCCGCTTCTCCGGTCCCCTGCATCAGAAAATCAGGAAGGATTAAAACAAACAGGAGAATAACCAGGACAACAATTTTCCACGTAGTATTCATCAGGTACTTTGAGCAATGTACCACAGAATTGATGTTTCGCTCAAGGTATACCAACTCACATCAGGTATTACGCAATCTATACCATATATATTATCATATTTACAAAGCCGTATCTCACGTGATAGATTAGAGTTAAACCTGATAATTTGGCAGCCGGCGGAATTTAGCGCAAACGCAGAGTACAGTACTATATTCCTATTTGAAAATAGTCTGTAGTCAGATATTATAGTCTGTACTGGTAGGTTATAAAGGGCAAGTGTTGATAATAATAGGAGTAAATAAATAAATTGCGGGGATTGCTATGATTCAGATTATTGATACGGTTCACATGGTATCTCACGAGTCCGGCGTGGTACGTTTGATAAAAGAGATGATCGACGGGCGTATCGAGGAGATCAGGCCCGTCATGGATATCAACCAGGAATCGGGCGTAGCCTATCCGCAGGTTGAGGAGATACTGGGTAAAAAGCCTGATGAGTGCCGGAAAATACTGGATTCTTTAGCCGAGGAGAAGATATTAGAGCCCCGGTTCTTCGACCGTTTGATATTCTGTCCGGTCTGCAACTCTATGAACCTCAGGCCCAGTTTAAAATGCCTCAAATGCGGTTCGGGTAACATAGTCAGAGGAAGAATTATCGAGCATTTTGCCTGCGGTAAGAACGCCCTGGAAGAGGAATTCGTAACCGGCGGCAAATATATCTGCCCCCACTGTAGAAAAGCGCTTAAGTTCCTGGGCACCGACTATAGAGGCCTGGGCGTTAACTACAAATGCCGCAGTTGCGGTCTGCTGTTCAATGAGATATCTCTAAAATGGCAATGTATGAAGTGCTCTGTTTTCTTTGCCGATGACGAGGCCAAGGTACAGATTGTCAATTCCTACATACTGGATGAGCAAAACCGTAACCGGTTAAATTTTGATATGAGCTTTAAATCCAAATTCATCGATTTCTTAAAGAAGCAGGGTTACGAAATATATGAGAAAGCCAAAGTCAGCAGCGGCTCGGGTTCCGGTGCTGTGCATATAATGGATATCCTGGCTCAAAGAGATGACGGATTTCTAACCTTCAATATAGGTGTTGGAATCGCCATCGGCAATGAAAATGAGGATATCGGGCTGGAGGATGTTTTCAGGTATGATAACCGGGCTTATGACCTGGGTATACATGATAAAGTACTGCTGGCTTTGCCCGGCTTCAATAGCGAAGCCAAGCAATTCGCGCGGAGGCAACGTATCAAGACCTTCGATGCCAAAGAGTTGGAAGAATTTTTAAAAGCTGCGGGAAATACACAGTCCCGTCCGGTTCATATGATACCGTTTCAATTCGAAAGCAAAAAGCAGCTGTTGAAATATTTGGCGGGGCAGGGTTATAAGGTTGAGGAAAATGCCAGAATCAAGGGAAGATCGGGAGCTGAATATACCATGGATATTGTGGCGTACTTTGACGACGGCATATTCACCCATACGATATCTATTGGCATACTGTCTACGCAGGATGAGGTTGGGCTGGAAGCAATATCGTCTTATGACACTAAAGCCTATGATATAGGTATACATGATAAGATGGTGATTGTTTCATCGCCGCTTGCACAGGATGCAAAGCAATTTGCCAGCCAGCAGCGGATTCAAGTCATTGAAGCAGGTAGCATTGCTGCCCTGGCATAAAATGGAGTATCTTTTTGTGAGGCTAATATGGCAGTTGAGCAAAATGAAAATACACACAAATCTCATGTAGCCGGCGGTTCTGCGCAGTCTGGCATAGCCAGGCTTAACGTATTGAATCAGGCGCCTACACCCCAGGCGTTGCAGTTAATCCCGGAGGACGTCGCTAAAAAATATAATGTGATTCCTCTATCACTTGAGGGCAATACTCTGAAAGTATATATGAGCAACCCCGGCGATATATTGACCATTGAGAACCTTTCCATTTATACCAAGAAAAGAGTGGAGCCGGTGCAGGCAACTGACGCGGATATTAAAGAGGCTATAGATTACAACTATAATACATTTAAAGAAACCGGGAAGGTGCCGGATGGATCTTCCGCCGCATCTGCTGATCACAAAACCGTTTCCGAAGATGCCGCTGACGCACCTGTAGCCCGTACGCTGGATCGCCTGCTGGAAGAGGCAGCCAAAGCCCGGTCGTCGGATATCCATATAGAACCTGATGAGAGCAGGGTACGTGTAAGATACAGAATAGACGGCATCCTTCATGAGGTTGCCTCGCTGCCCTTAAATTCCCACAACCCTTTGATTTCGAGAATTAAAATACTTTCCGATATGAATATAGCCGACCATCGCAGGCCGCAGGACGGCCAGTTTTCATTTGAGTCGAGAAATCAAAGAATAGATGTCCGGGTGGCTACGGTCAATACAGTTAATGGCGAGATGGCTGTATTACGATTGCTCGACAAATCGCTGGCTGCTATGTCAATGCCACAATTGGGTTTTCTGCGTGAAAGCCAGGAGAAATTTGAAAAAATGCTGATGATGCCTTACGGCATGGTGTTAATCAGCGGCCCCACCGGCGCCGGTAAAACCACAACGCTTTATGCCGGGGTAAACTCCCTTGACAGCGGCGGACGTAACATTATCACTATCGAGGACCCTGTTGAATATCGCTTTGAGAATATCAACCAGATACAGGTTAATGTTAAAGCGGGCCTGACGTTTGCCGGCGGACTGCGCGCCATAGTAAGGCTGGACCCGGATGTAATCCTGGTAGGTGAGATACGTGATAGTGAGACTGCCCAGATTGCCGTGCAATCAGCTTTGACCGGGCATTTGGTCCTCTCGTCCGTTCATGCCAATGATACAGTGGGTGTGCTGTTCCGGCTTATTGACCTTGGGGTGGAGCCTTTCCTGATCAGTTCGGCGTTAATCGGCATTGTAGCTCAACGCATGGTCAGGCGTGTATGTCCGCATTGTGCGCACAAGGTTACAGCGCCCCTGGTTGAGCAAATAGCTTATGCCAGGGAAACGGATGAAAACCGTACGGAGTTCACATACGGCGCCGGCTGTAAAGAATGTGTCTATACCGGGTATATCGGCCGAACCGGGCTTTTCGAAATACTCACCATCAGCGATGAAATCAGGAGAATGATAGTTGCTGGCGCCAGTAACGGGGATATCAGGGCTGTTGCCATGCAGGAAGGTCTGATCACAATATCTAAGGACGGCATGCTCAAAGCCAAAGCGGGGATCACAACGCCGTTTGAGGTGCTGAGGAACGCGTATTCTATTGCTTAATATATATTTATGCATGATGCCTGTTTATGCGAATTCTGACGGGCATATTAGGGGAAGAGTTTAAAATGGAATTCGAATATGTTGGATACAACGAAGAAAGAAGGATCGTAAAAGTTAAAATAACCGCTAATACCGATAAGGAAGCGGACGATAAACTGACGAAGTCAGGGTATCAGGTGCTTACTTTAAAAGCGAGCAGGTCTTTCTTATCCGGTTCACCTGCGGTTTTCCGTAAAACTGCAAAACCGGAAGAGATAATTATGTTTTCCAGGCAACTGGCGCTTCTTCTGGAATCCGGTGTAGGTATTGTCCAGGGCCTGGAGTTGCTGCAAAAGCAATCCACCAATAAGAATTTTACCAAGATACTGAAATCGATTGTTGCGGACTTGCGCGCAGGCAGCTCACTCTCTGCTTCCCTGGATAAGCATCCTGAAGCTTTTCCGAAAATGTATTGCAAGATAATCGCGGTGGGCGAGCAGACAGGCCAGCTTGAAGGCGTCCTGAGGAACCTGGCGGATTATACTGAACAGGCTACTGCCGCTATGAGAAAAATCAAGCAGGCGATGACGTACCCTGTCATCGTGCTGGTTCTTGCCGTTGTAGTGAGCATTGTCACGGTAACTTTTGTGCTGCCACCGATTATGAATTTATTTAAATCTTTCGGCGGAGAACTTCCGTTGGTTACACGTATATTAATTGTGGGCATGGAGTTTATTTCAACTAACGGTTTGTATCTATTGTTAGGTATTTTAATTCTGATATTATTCATCCTCATCTATACCAGGACTCCCAATGGCGCTTACCAGCGAGATAACCTGTTTCTGAGATTACCTGTAATGGGAAGGCTCAATTTGTTAAACGGCCTGGGGCGTGTGTGCAAAAGCATTGCCCTTCTATTTAAGTCGGGGTTACCTTTGCCGGATATCCTTACCTTGACTGCAGAATCAAGCGGTAACAAGGTAATTTCCAGGGCTCTCATGGAAGTGGAGCAGGACATCATAAGAGGGGAAGCGCTTGCCGTTTCCATGCAGCGCAAGCCGGTTTTTCTACCCCTGATGGTTGAGATGACGAGGGTGGGCGAAGAGACGGGAAACCTGGATAATACCTTAACTATAGTCGCAGACAGCTTTGAAATAGAAGCCGGCGATAAATTACAGACTCTGCTGGGTATGATCGAACCTGTGATGACAATTGTCATAGGGCTTGTAGTGGGTTTCCTGGCTCTTTCCATATTTATACCTCTTTATTCCAGCATGAGCCTCATCGGAGGCAAATGATATGAGGCTGATTGTCAGGATTTAATCGTGGATAATTCAATTAGGAGCATGATAATGCTAGCCTTGCGGGTGCACAGGTCGGAAAGAGGCGTAACTCTGGCGGAGGTCCTGGTGTCGCTCATCGTACTTTCAATTGTTGGACTCACTTTGTTATATGGGATATTAATGTCTTCCCAGGCGAGCCAGATGGCACAAATCA
Source organism: Chloroflexota bacterium (assembly GCA_026389695.1). Classification (GTDB taxonomy): domain Bacteria; phylum Chloroflexota; class Dehalococcoidia; order GIF9; family UBA5629; genus JAQUQM01. Next base: position 550 of record JAPLHI010000188.1, on the reverse strand, counting down.
AAGTAGAGGCAGAGGGGTTGGCACGCTCTGCGCTCGAGGATGTCAGGGCAATGCCATATCGAGCGGATGCGGTATACACCCTGCTATTGGATTATCCGGATTATCCGGATTATTCGGTATCTGTAACAGCTACTAAACTTACCTCCACCTACGACAGTAATCCTCCTTACACAGAGAATGTGATTGTGACAGTGACCTATCTTCCCAGGCAGGTATCAAAAGTAGATATCGAGCAAGGGATTATTTCATTAACTGCACCCGGTAAGCAGGTGATAACAATAACAACATTTATGGTCAAAGGGGTTGTAGCACCTTAATATATTTTTATGATTAAAGTAAATCTTAAGGAACAATTGGGGGTCACATTAATTGAGCTCCTTGTTGTCATAGCGCTTATCGGCATCGTATCCGGTGTCATTGCCTTAACAATAGTCATGGCGACAAGGATAACCAGTATTACGACACCGCAGAATATGCTCATGAGCCAGGTACATTTGGCGGGCAACTGGATCTCGAAGGATGTGCAGAGCTGCAATGGTACCATAACTGT
>JAPLHI010000174.1 GCA_026389695.1 Chloroflexota bacterium | reverse complement strand
GAGGGCGAGGAAACCGTGCAGATGATAAAAGACGCCGGCGGCGAAGCTATATTTGTCCAGACGGATGTCAGGATCGCCGCACAGGTTGAAAACATGGTTAAGAAAACTTTGGAAAAGTACGGCAGGCTGGATATAGCTTTTAATAATGCCGGCCTTTCTGGCGTCTTTCAAAGTCTGTTAAAGGAAAGCGAAGAAATATTTTACGCTCAAATAGATACCAACCTGAAGGGCATCTGGTCGTGCATGCAGAATGAGATACCTGTTATGCTCAAGCAAGGAGGCGGTGTGATCATAAACAACGCTTCCATAACCGGCTTGAGGGCACTGCGCAAGCTCAGCAGCTACAGCGCCAGCAAGCATGCCGTGGTGGGACTGACCAATGCGGTTGCCAAGGAATATGCGCCTCACAATATTCGCATCGTGTCCGTATGCCCGGGCTGGACCAAGACGCCCATGGTCTGGGAGTTCACAGAGGATCCGGAGAGATTTAAGAAGACAGAGGCCAGCGTCCCGCTGCGCAGGATGGCGCGGCCCGAGGAAATAGCAAATCTGGTTCTCTTTCTGGCATCAGATAAGGCGTCCTACATCGCAGGCGGCGCGATCCCCATATCGGGCGCGTTGGATATCTAGCCTGTTGTTTCCCTTGATCCGACTTGAAGCGAAGGTTATTTTTTGGTCAGCACCATGCTGAAAACGCTGTTTTTGATCTTGGCTGTATATTCACGATAGAAAAAGGCCGTGTTATCGATGATATACTGCTCCCTGAGTCCCAGGAAGGCCGTGATCACCAACGTGGCAATAAAATGCGCGTCCGTAGTTTTTTTGAAAGCGCCTTTTTCTATACCCTCTTTGACGATGGCTTCGCAGCTATCCCTGTAGCCCCGGTAGAGCTTGGTTAAAATTCTTTTCATCCTGTCGTTGTATTTGATCTGCGTTAGGAAATCGAAGATCACGTATACATATTCGCGGTCGCTCTCCACCAGGTCGAAAGCCTGGTTCATGAAGATGTCCAGCTTCTGGCGAGGGTCTTTAATATGCTCGGTGGCTTTCTCCAGCTTGGCGCGTATATCTTGCTGCATCTCCCTGAGCAGGGTGACCAGCATATTTTCCTTATCTTTGAAATAGTGGTGAATCAAGCCGGATGAAACGCCGGCCCGCTTGGCAATGTCCATCATGGTGAAATTGTAGTAACCTTTCTCGGCGATTACTTCATAGGCTGCCCTGGTAATCTGCTTTTTCCGCACACTGGCAATCTGCCTGCACCGCTGAGTACGGTTTAATTTAACCTGTTTTTTAACGGTTTCTTTGCGGACTGCAGGCTTCTTTGTACTTTGCGCCATCACCAAAACCTCTCTTTATTATTGTAAATGAAAATGGAGCTAATTACATAATCAATCAATAAGAATGTTGCATATTGTACACGAAATTGCCCTAAATAATACAGGAAATTAATTCTTCTGTGAAGATTACTGTAAATATAGACGTAGCAAATGTGCGTTTTTAAGCGTGTAATCAGTCTTGCTGGACATTTAAAGGATGCTATGCAAGAATATTCCCGCTATACTTGAAGAAGGTATTCTTGAAACAGAAATCGCCTGAAACCGTTTTCAATATCAGGGTAGGAGGAATTGTATGAACAAAATTATAGCTTTGCTGCTGGTTACTCTGATTCTCCTATCGGGCTGCGTCATCAA
>JAPLHI010000032.1 GCA_026389695.1 Chloroflexota bacterium | reverse complement strand
TGATCTCGTAATACAGGGTCATTGCAGTGCCGGGGGTGTTTGTGGATACGGTTACCTGGATATTCTCGCCAGTAAGAAATGATCTCCTGGGTAAGTTCACAACCAATCCAATCGACTGATCCTCCGGCGATACCCCGGTATCAGGTTGATAAACTCCATCGTTCATGATGAAGCCGGTTTGATACCCTTTCGCAGGCTCATTATTGACCGGTGACATTGCCAGACAGGGGACAAAGGATGTCAGACTGGCTAACGCAAAGACAGTGATTGGTAGAAATAAGCTAATCAAAATATGCCGCATTATCATCTTCTCCTCATGGCCCTTATCGAATTCTCAAATTAGTAGTATTCTTTAAATCTCCTTAACGCTGATAAATTTAAAATCTACGACTGCGGCCTGCAGGCTGGATAATTGCCGGCTGCCGCAGGTAAGTATTCTCGGTACGCGATGAAATAAGTAATAACCCGATAGCAATTAAACACTGGCAATCCCAGCAATCATCAACACGGATGCAAAGAATACGATCAGCAGGCAAATCGCGAAGATATAGCCTTATGCGAACAGCCTTGATATACTACCAGCATCCGGTAGCGCAGCACCTTGTCCTGGCATCTTGGTAGCCCTGCTGGTATGAACCGTATCCGTTGTACCCGCCGTACGGATTATACATGTACGGTTGACTATAATACTGAGGACACGACGGACATTGCGGGCATGCCGGACACTCGACTTTGGGACATTCCGGACACTGGCGAAGGCCTTCCGAAATTCCTTCTTGTTTACCCTGCAGGTACCCTTCATTTTTGCCTTTGGCGTATCCATCCTGGTACCCGGCTGCTTTGCCCGCGTCCAGTCCTTTCTGGTAGCACGACTGTCCCGCTCGGGAAGCGCAGGGATCACCCATGCAGGAATAAAAGACAGTGGAAAAAAGTAGCAGGAACATTACGGGAAGCAGAACATAAACAAGCCAGCGGTTTATATACATCGCTAACCTCCTCCATATAATATGCAAATTAAGTATAGCGAATATTTTAATATCAATCTATTTTATTTTGAATTTCATGTCGTTAGCTAATACATCATGGGATGGACAAATAGAAAAAGGCAGGCTCTTTTACGCGAGCCTGCCTCTACTTATCTCGTATCAGGTTATACTTTAGACAAGAAGCACGGCTTATCAAGCGTCTTCTTTATCCACCAGCCAGGCCCGAACAAATACAAAATACGAAGCATTTCAAATTTGAGTTTTTAACTTGCTTAGAATTTACGGCTTAGTATTTAGAGTTTGTTTTAAATACTTCGCTCTCTTCACCATGGCCGAAACGCACCTGACGGCATTGTCCGGCATAACGTAACAGGGCAGGCCATCCCTGGTAGCCAGCGCCATCCCCTCCACCTGGTCATCCGAGTTGGCCGCAACCAGCACGATCGGTTTCTGAAGCCTGTCACGAAGCTCCACCATCTTCTGCCTGAACCAGTCCTCATGAAGAAAAGCATATGTGATCACCAGGCACACATCCACGGTGGGCAGCATCATCTCCAAGCAATCCACATAATATTGTGAGCCGCCTATCACAGGAGCCCACACAAGGTCTACAGGATTCTTACGGTTGTTCGAGGGCGGCACTTTGTCCTTGAGATACTCAGCTATTCTCTGCTGTATGTCCAGGGGCAATGGCGGTATCTTCAATCCCTCCCTGGCACAAGCGTCCGAAGAAGCTACCGCGCCACCTCCAGCCTCGATAAGCAGGCCCACATCGTTTCCTGGCGGCAGGACGGGGCTACTGAATGCCACAGCAAGATCGATGACGTCCTCCATTCCGTAGGCTGGTATAACGCCGGTCTGCCGGCACATGGTCTGAAATATCTGGTAGCTTCCCGCCAGCGACCCCGTGTGTGAAGCGGCTGCCCTGGCGCCCATCTCCGAGCTGCCTCCCTTCCAGACAATTATCGGTTTGTGCTGTGTAACTTTCCTGGCCACTTCCATAAACCGCTGCGGATTCTTTAATCCCTCTACATACGCCAAGATAACTTTTGTATTGGGATCACTGCCCCAGTATTCGAATAAATCCTCCACCGTCAGGTCGCTCTGGTTTCCAATGCTGATAACACCGGTGAAACGCAATCCGCGCCCGCTGCCTACCCTGAGTATTGTCTCGCTTACCCAGCCGCTCTGACCTATAAAAGCCACTCCTCCGGGATCAAGCGGCACCCTGGCATAAGGTACGATGGTATTTATGCGTCCGCGCGATGTAAAGATGCCCATGCAATTGGGGCCTATCAGCCTGATATTGCCCTGACGCGCAACACCGATCATCTTCTTCTCAAGCTCCTTGCCCTCATCGCCGAGCTCACTGAATCCGACAGCATGCACTATGGCAAACTTCACGCCTTTTTTAACACAGTCTTCCATGGCAGGGATAATCGCCTGCGCCGGTATGGCCAGGATCGCCAGGTCCACCTCACCAGGTATATCCATCACGCCGGGATAACATTTCAATCCCATAATCTCTGTCTCTTTGCGGTTAATGGGGTAAATCATTCCCTCATATTTATCTTTAAGCATGCTGTTAATGAACATGCCGCCCGATTTCCATTCGTCTTTCGAGGCACCGACAATGGCTACACTGCGCGGCTGAAACATGTATTTTAAGTCAGGCATTGTTTGCTGGGTCATGTCATACCTCCACTAAGTATATAAGTATAAATGTAATCAACCGGATGTTAAGTTAGCTGGAGCTAACCCGGCCCAAGAGTACTGCTGGTAATTATCATTTAATTTTTGCCCCTGTGTCAAAGGCTCAAGAATATGTTATATTACTAACTGTCATCCGCTGAAATCCATCAATATGGCTATCACATAGCGCCGTAGAGACAATTAAATTTAGTGAGGAGTGAAGAAATGGTTTACGAAGCTCTACTCTACCAGAAAGAACAGGGAATCGGCAGGATCACCATCAACCGTCCGCAGGCAATGAACGCCATCACGCCAACTATGCTCAAGGAGCTAAAGGCCGCTGTGATGGAAGCCGCAGAAGACAAAGAGGTGAAGGTAATTGTATTGACGGGCGCCGGAAAGGCTTTCTGCGCAGGTGTTGACCTGAAATCACTGGGCGATGCGAAGCTGGAGCGGGGCAAGGTCGGCGATATCCTGGATCTACCAGCAAGGGCACTTATTCAGGCTATCCGTTCCGTAGCCAAGCCGGTTATCGCGCTGGTTAACGGTTTCTGCTTTACCGGCGCGCTGGAGATCATGCTGGCCTGCGACCTTGTGATAGCAGCCGAAGAAGCTAAGATCGGTGACACCCATGCTAAGTGGGGCTTGAGGCCTACTTGGGGCATGAGCGCCAGGCTGCCGCGTCGCGTGGGTTTCCTAAAAGCCAAAGAACTATCTTTCACTGCCGATGCTATAACAGCCAAAGAGGCAGAACGTATAGGGCTGGTTAATCTGGCCGTCCCCCTGGAGAAACTGGAAGAAGCTCTGCAGACAATGGTAAAGAAAATCATGGCGAATAGTCCGCAATCTATCGTGGCCTAATGAGAACATGACTCTGGATAAGAGTCTTGAGCTTGAATTCAGCAGTGAGTTTGATATCACGGATACCGAGGAAAGGTTGGGCGGATTTAAGAAATAAACCGGATATTCATAGCCGTATATAACGAACTCTTGACGTCCGGTACAAACAAATATAGACTTTGCGTAACACTACATATGGGGAGGTGCATCGATGTCCGGTAAAAAGCCTCTCGGCAGGTGGAACTGGGTCATCATAACGGTTGTCATCCTCATGGTTCTCATCACACCCATGTCACTGTACGCTGCCGCTGATATTGAGAAAAAAGACCTCGATGATACAACTCGTTCACAGTTGGGTGGTAGCTATACAAAGCTTACCGATGGAATCACCCACTACGAAATTTCTGGGCCGGCCGACGGGCAGGTAGTAGTTCTGATTCACGGCCCCCAGACATCGATGTGGGTCTGGGATGCCCAAATTAACGACTTTACCAAGGCCGGCTTCCGTATTTTGCGATATGATCAATTTGGCAAGGGATATTCCGACAGGCCGGATGCAAACTATAGTCAGGAGTTTTACCGCAAACAGTTACTGGATCTTCTCAACACTCTCGGCATCCAGAAACCCGTAGACCTCGTAGGTACATCTATGGGCGGTGGTCTGGCTGTGGATTTCACCGCCAATTACCCTGACCGTGTCCGGAAGCTTGTGCTGGTCGACCCTATAATCAATTCCGTCAATAATGGTTTTTATATCAATGTACTACGGATACCACTTGTTGGTGAATTCCTCATGCGAATGATTACCACCAATAGCAGTGTTCAACAGGCAATTGAGCTCACGAAGAACTCTCCAAAAGCAGCTCAATATGAAAGTCTTTTCAAGGATCAGATTCAATATAAGGGTTCCGAGCGTGCCGCGCTTTCCATGTTCCGCAGCGACGCCACTTCTGACTACCGTGCCGATTACCAGACGGTAGGCAGACAGGGTAAACCCGTTATGTTGATCTGGGATACCCGAAACGATGATATTTCGGGTGAAATGTTGCAGGAGATGCAGAAAGCCCTTCCGCAGGTGGAATTTACCAAGCTTGACGGGATTGGCCAGAATCCACAGCTAAAGGTCCCCGATTGTTTTGACAGCCTGGTTATCGAATTTCTAAAGAAGTAACTTTTAGGAGGCAGTATATGAGTTCTAAGAAATTTAAGTACCTGAGCAAGGAATGGGCAGCCGAGGTTGAAAAAAGGTGTAAAGCGCAACTCACTCCCGAGAAGATGAAGCACATCAC
>JAPLHI010000194.1 GCA_026389695.1 Chloroflexota bacterium | reverse complement strand
GGCAGAAGTATCAGAATTCAAAGGCGTAAGATATAACCCTGAAAAAATACACTATATGGCGGATGTCATCTGCCCCCCCTATGATGTGATTTCACAGCAGGAACAGCAGGCGCTCTATGATAGGAGCCAATACAATATGGTGCGCCTGGAGCAGGGTCTGGATCAAAAGGGTGACAACGAGAAAAATAACAAATATACCCGGTCCAGGGATACCTTCAGCCTGTGGCTCAAAGACGGTGTCATGAAGCAGGACACCGTCCCCAACTATTACGTCCATGAGCACCTCTTCGAGGTGGGGGAATCCAAGAAAAGGCGGCTGGGTATTTTTGCCTGTGTCCGGCTGGAGCCCTGGGAGAATAAGGTGATCTTTCCGCATGAATTCACCATATCCGGCGCCAAAGCCGACCGGCTCAACCTGATGAAAACCTGCTCTGCCGGTTTCAGCCCCATCTTCGGATTGTACGAAGACCCGGGCGGTAAAATTAACCAGATGGTCGTCAACCGTGTCAAGGGCAGTCCCGCCTACAGCTTCAGCTACAACGGGGACAGCCACAGGTTCTGGGCGGTAAATGAACCTGAGTTCGTACAGAGGGTGAGCCATTTCCTCATCCCCAAGCCTATCTACATTGCCGATGGACACCACCGCTATGAAACAGCGCTGGCATATCGTGATTACAGGAAACAGCTGAACCCTCATGGAAGCGGCAGTGAGGCCTACAACTACGTCATGATGTCGCTTGTTTCCTTCTCCGACCCGGGCATCGTCATTTTGCCTATCCACCGCATGGTGAGAGCTATCGACGAAGAAACTTTGCAACGGTTCAAGAAGGAAATCGGCACTTATTTTGCGGTTACTGAAACCTCACCGGAGAGCGTTTCCCTTACCGATAACAGGGTGGGGAGCATCAAGATATACGGTTTGGAAAAAGGGAAGGTAATCGGACTTAACCTCCTGCCCAAAATCAAAGTCAACGACTTCCTTACCCGGAAGCGTTCGGATGTCTACGGCAAGCTTGATGTCAGCGTAGTACAACATATAATTTGTGAAAAATTACTCGGACTACCCGCCGGCGACACGGATAAACTGGCTTATACGCCCAGCGGGGAAGCAGCGTGTAAGCTGGTGGATGAGGGGCAGTTCCAGTTCACTATCTTGCTAAACCCCTTACCGGTGAAGACCATCAAGACGGTGGCCGATGCCAACGACCGCATGCCGCGCAAGTCCACCTACTTCTATCCCAAGTTGCCTTCCGGCCTGGCCATTTTCCGGCTGGATGGGGAGATTTAGCAAATCCTAAATCCTAAACTCTAAATAAACTCAAAATACAAAACTCAAATTTTTTGAAGTGAAGGGCACCCGCCTCCGGGTGACTGGTGCGGTCGCCTGTGGGCAGGCGACTCTCACACAAATCGTAACGATCCCTGTCATTACGGTGAGCCAAAGCTGCGAGCTGAAGGCGTGGTAGGCAGCGTGGTAATTCCTGCAATTGACATGATCGTCGAGATAGCCACGTCACTCCGTTCCTCGCTATGACAGATTAATAAAGCGCTCCTCGCCATGATGTCAAAATCTATTAACGTGAAAGTCACCCGCCTTCGGGTGACTGGTGCGGTCGCCTGTGGGCAGGCGACTCTCACACAAATTGTTTGAACTTTGAAATTTGTATTTGTTTAGAACTTTGGGTTTAGTGTTTAGAATTTTCCCCGCTACTCTTCAAACTCGAACACGGTACTAGTATAGGCCTGTTCTATTGCCTCTTTCAGTGAGGAATATTTCGGTTCGCGCACTGTCAGCAGACGATGAACTACCTTTGGCTCCAGTTTATTAAAGAAATCGCACTGCTTCCACATTGTCAGCAGCGTGGCGCGCGTACCCCCATATAATACGTAGTCTATCCCTTTTATCCCCGGCTCAATTATCTCCCTGGCATGTCCCTCGATGCGCGTGAAGAAATATTCCATCTGCTTGGCGCGGTGTCTGGCGAAACGCTGCGCTGAAGACCCTCCCTTATGGTGCCTGGCATGCACCAGTCCTGTGCCTGCCTTATATTCAACAAGCTCTTCTCCTTTAAAACTGCCGATGGCATAGAGCCCCAACCGTATCAGGATTAGAGCGAGTTTCCAGTCATGCTCAATCAATAACTTTAACTGCGAGGGATGATAACCGCGCATCAGCCCATCTTCTTTGACAGGAAAGGGCGGCCGGATCATGTAGGCCCTATCCATACTGTAAAATATAACCGACCCGGTGGGAGATTTTTCCGCTTTATCCACCAGCTCGTCAAAAAGCACCCCCCTGTCCAGCACCGGTTCAAGTATCTTCTCCACGTTTGACCTTTGTGTGGATGGCACGGTGTAGATCGAGAACGCGGGCGGCCGGCTTTCAAGCTCTTTAAGCC
>JAPLHI010000031.1 GCA_026389695.1 Chloroflexota bacterium | reverse complement strand
TTATAGCTGAAGCTTTTTCCTTGACGGCTTCAAAGTCCACATCACCGACCAGACGGAATCCCTTTTCTCTGGTACTATCAGGTATGCGGTTTACACCAACGTCTATTACTACAGCGCCCTGTTTAATCATATCGGCAGTGATACATTTAGGACTCCCCATGGCAGCCACGAGTATGTCAGCCTGCCTGGTAAAATAGGCAATATCCTGTGTGCCGGTATGTACTACCGTCACAGTAGCATTTGCTCCCTGCTGTTTTTGCATGAGTATCGCAGCTAAAGGCTTTCCAACGATATTGCTTCGTCCGCAGATAACCACATGTTTCCCCGATGGCATATTACCGCTCCTTACCAGAAGCTGTTGAATACCGTGAGGAGTACAGGGCAGAAGGCAGGGTTCACCCCTAAGTAGTTTTCCCATGTTAACCGGGTGCCAGCCGTCCACATCTTTATGCGGTGATATCAGGTTCAAAATTTTTTCATCATCAATTTGCATGGGTAAAGGCGTTTGAACAATAATTCCGTCGATATCCAAATCATGATTAAGGTCATCAACAACTTGGAGCGCCTTGGTTTCTGATGTGTCTACAGCCAGGTGTATCGTCGTCTCGCGCACACCTATTTCACCCGCGCTCCTTTCCTTGGATGTTACATAAGATATCGAGGCTGGATCATCACCCACAAGAACAACCGCAAGATGGGGGGTCTTCCCGATTTTCTGTAACCTTAGCACACGCCTTTTTAATTCCAGAAGGATCTCGGACGCAATCTGTGTACCGCTGATTATTTTGGCTGTCATATGCTATTCTGACCCCACAAATTAGAGAGTCTATTATACTTGTTACAGCAAATCGAGACAAAATTTAATAACAACGAAATAATATTATTAGGTGCAAACGGCTCAGTTCAGTCTACCTTTCGCCGCCTTCGTTTCCGGTCTTGAGCATATCCAGTACCATTCTGGCAGCGATAGGAACAGATTCTTCTACCGGGGCTGACAATTCCTCGGAAAATTCTGATACCTCCGGAATCTCAATTGCTACTATATTAATCTTGCCGGGAAGTTTCAGTTTTAAAATTTTCCCTAGTTCAAGAGCTGTTTGCAGGTCAACATCGTGGGGGGAAATAGTATGTTTGGACGTCCGCAGGTCGCCAACATTCAACACATATATATCGCCCGGCTTTCCGTTAACCGTCTGAATGGCATCAACTATGATAACTTCATCGAAATCAACGACGTAATCCAGCAGAGCAAGTCCTGAAACGTCGCTTGAAGTAAGGGTTATTTCGCCCTGAGGTATAAGAGGCTGTAATGCTTCTATTACGCGGAACCCTACACCGTCATCGCCCAATATTGGATTACCGATGCCGAGTACCAGTTTTTTCATCAGGTTGCTGATTCGGCCTTTGCTAAAGAAGCCTTGCCTGAGAAATAAGGGGCAAGCAGCTTTCGCGGTGATACTATATTGTACTCTAGCGCAGATGCTTTGAAATCAAGACCCAGGGCAATAGCTATAAACTGAGAAATGGCCAGCACAGGTAAATTGTATTTTGTCTTGAATTTACTATTGACCTTTGACTGGTAGGCATCCAGCGCTGTATGGCACAGGGGACATGTTGTGGAGACGATACATTGTGCGCCGTTTTCCTGAGCATTTTGCAGTAGTTTATGAATCAAGTCCACAGCCATATCCGTCTCGGAAATGACCAGTGAACTGCCGCAGCAACGTGCCTTGAGAGGAAAATAGACCGGTTCAGCACCGAGGCTTTTAGCCATCCTGTCGAGCCAATCCGGCAGCTCGGAATCATCGAACCCGTAGTCGGGGCGCACCTGCTGACACCCGTGATAGCAGGCTACTTTAAGGCCGGTCAGAGGGCGGTTGACTTTAGCCGCCAGAGCTTCCAGTCCAACGTCGTTGTAGATAACTTCCACTATATGACGGATGTTTACCGTGCCATTATAAGAAAGTCCAACAGAGACCAGAGCTTCGTGAACCTGCCAGGCCAGCTTGTGGTCTTCTTTCATCAGCTGATTTGCCTCACGCAGAATGGTATAGCATGAACTGCAGGGTGTAACCAGGTCCAGGCCTGTCTTCTCGGCCTGTGCCAGCACGCGTGCCGTAATAGCCATGGCCTTAACCTTGTCCACACCGCTGAAGGGTGATGATCCGCAGCAGGTCCAGTCCTCAAGCTCCATCAATTCGATGTCGAGCGGTTTGGCGATAGCGTGGATGGCTTTTTCCACCGGCGCTCCGGTGGCCTCCATAGAGCAACCCGGGTAATAAGCGTAATATCTCACCTGGAACCTCCCGTGGTTATATTGTGGAACATTTTATTCAACTGGTCCGTCCCCTTGACCACCTTGGGCAGCAGCGGCATGCGTTTGTGGGTGAGCAGGCTGAGAGCTAACGGTAGCATCTTGAGCGCCGCGAAGGGATTGGTCTTGAGGAAATACTCCAGCATGAAACCGAATTCGTAAATACGGCCGTTTTTCTCAATGGAACGGGCAAAGGAGCGGTACATGGTCGTGGTTTTTGTTGGAGGTTTATATCCTCCTTTAAGCGCAATAGCCTCCAGTGCGTGCATAATGTTGGCCGGCTTGATATCACGCGGGCAACGGGCGTTGCAGAGGTAACAGGAAACGCAGTACCAGATTGAATTGCTGTTGAGCACTTCGTCTTTCATGCCGGCGCGTACCATGGCAATGATCTTGCGTGGAGTGTACTCCCAGTGTTCAGCAGTAGTGCAGGAGCCGCTGCATACACCGCACTGCACACACTCATTAATCTTGTCGCAGGCGGGGATGGAGGCTACTTCATTGAGAAACGCAGTATGTCCATTATTCATATCCCTGTCTCTCCTTTACATAAGTATGCTAAACCAGTATACCCTCAAGCTCGGCATTGATCTGCTCGTTGGTAAAATGTCTGTGTGTGATAGCGCCGCTGGGACACGCTGCAACACATGTGCCGCAACCTTTACATAATGCTTCATTGATACGTGATACCTTGTCTTTTTCGTAGAATGAAATAGCATTATACGGGCAGAGCAGGTTGCATACCCTGCAGCCCGAACATTTATCTTCATCGATAAATGCGGTATCAGCTTCAATTTCGACCTTGCCTTTACTGATC
>JAPLHI010000065.1 GCA_026389695.1 Chloroflexota bacterium | reverse complement strand
CTGCTCCATAATTTCCTTGAGCATGAAATAGTCGAATTCACCCTTATCGCTATCCGTCCATGTCATGTCCGGTTTAATGAACTGTTTTTCTATTTCCATGCCCGTCGCGTCATAGAATGTGGCTTTCTCTGCAGTAATGGCTGCTACTTCACCTTCACCCAGTATTAGCAGTTTATTTATTTCCCCTGCTAAAGCTAACGAATCACTGGCTGCAAACGAGGTATGGTCACCAAGCCCTATTACCAGTGGGCTTCCCTTGCGTGTACCCACTATTAAATCCGGTTCTCTAGTGGATATAGCTAAGAAAGCATAGGTTCCCTGAAGTCTTGGAGCTATGGTAATCACTGCTTCTTGAAGTGAGCGGCCTTTTTTGATCTCGTCTTCAATCATATGGGGGATTACTTCGGTATCCGTTTCAGACGTAAAATTGTGTCCACATTTCAAGAGGTCTTTGCGCAGTTCCTGGTAATTGTCCACTATTCCATTGTGAATTACAGCTATCTGCTTCTTGCAGTCACAGTGAGGATGCGCGTTTGGTTCGGTGACGCCACCGTGGGTAGCCCAGCGTGTATGTCCGAGACCAATATGACCCGGCATACTATCAAGTTTATAGCGGTCATTTACCTCATTCAGTTTACCGATCCCTTTCTTAACGATAAGCTTATCTTCGGAGATCATAGCTATACCGGAAGAATCGTAACCGCGATACTCCATCCTTTTCAGCCCCTCAAATATGACTGAAGCTGCGTTACCTTTCTTGCTACAATAACCGATTAATCCACACATGCAATCTATATTACTTTAAAATAGTGCTATTGTATAATTGTCGCATAATTACAATATTGCACGTATGATTAATTTTACTATATCCAGCCGGCTATTATTATTGTCCTTTACGTTTAGTTCTTTCTAAATAGTGTGCCGATGAGAAAGCCCCGTTAAAGCCTTCATTAATTGGTTACATCGATGGTTAGAGTCAGCGGATCTTTTTGCAGTGCTGTGGCATCATCGTTCGCAAAAATGCTGAATTTGACCCTCTGGTTGTTACCGATAGTAACAGGTGCAAAACTGATATTTTGCTCCCATTTTTGATCATTCTGTAAAGTCCCCGTACGGATTGTTTTTATATTGACTTCACCGATTGAAATTACGATTTTATAATCGATGGGTTTCTTTTCATGATTTACCACACCAATGATTATATTTGCGGGCTCCCCAGCCTTTACCATGTATGGATAATCAGCTGCCTTACCATTTGCATTGAGAAGATAAAACTCCGTGAAGCTGTCAGCTTTGTTTGCAATCGTAGCAACGAAAATAATGGAGCCAATACAAATAACGATAGCTGCCAGGAGAACAAAAAATAGAATCTTATTAAAAACAGTCATTATTCTTAAGAACTAAATACAACATTGTAATAATAGCCTGAAAGCAATGTCAATATGATAAATGTATTTTCATATGATCAGCATAGCGTCGCCAAAGCTATAGAAACGGTAACCGAGCTCTCTGGCCTTATGATAAGACTGCAAGATAGATTCGCGTCCTGCAAAAGCGGAGATCATCATCAGCAGGGTAGACCTGGGAAGGTGAAAATTTGTAATAACGGCATCGGTTACTTTAAACTGAAATCCCGGCAGAATATAAAGACTAACCGGCCCTGAAAAAGGCAGTATGCTGCCTGATAATGCAGATGCCTCCAGTAACCGCACGCTGGTTGTCCCGACCGCAATAACCCGCTTTCCGTCTTTTTTTGTTTGTTTAATTTGAGAAGCTGTACTATCGTCCAGTGTTCCAAACTCAGTGTGTATATGATGTTTAGCGGGGTCTTCCACTCGTACCGGTTGAAAAGTATCCAGACCTATGTGGAGAGTCACGAAGGCGAGATTTACCCCCTTTCGTTTTAGTCGCTTTAACAGCTCCGTCGTGAAATGAAGCCCGGCTGTAGGCGCTGCCGCGCTTCCTTTTTCTTTGGCATACACGGTTTGATAGCGTTCCCTGTCATCCAGCCTGGCTTTGATATATGGTGGCAAGGGCATCTCCCCAATTTTCTCTATGGCAGCTTCATTGCTAAAACCAACTACTCGCAGACCATTTTCAAGCCTCTCAATCACAGTCGCTGTAACAGATTGATCGGACGGATGCATGCCGGACAAGACTACCCGTGACCCTGGTAGGAGTTTCTTCCCCGGGCGTACCAGAGCTTCCCAATTCCCGTTTCCAAGTTGCTTCAAGAGCAAGATTTCTGCAGCACGGCCGCTGCCTTCTATTTTGCCTTTAAGCCGTGCCGGTATAACGCGGCTGTCATTGAAAACCAGGGTATCTCCAGGGTTAATGAAATCAATAATTTCATGAAAAATATGATGCTCGATTGTATTGTACTTACGGTTTAATACCATGAGGCGGGAGTTGTCTCTCGGATTAAGGGGGTGCTGTGCAATACACTCGACAGGGAGATCATAATCGAAATCAACAAGCTTCATGAAAGTTCTATTTGCGTAAAAAATATAGTATTGCGTTAATTAATATCGTCAGTGCAATACTGATAACGAGGAACGTAACTATAGGAAAATAAAAGGAGAAGTTTTCCTTTTTGATGAAGATATCACCCGGCAATTTACCAAAGAAAGGGATATGCTGGTTAAAAATCAGCAAAATGCCAATGACGAATATTATTCCGCCGATAATAAAGAGTATTTTCCCGATCCACTCTAATGACACAAATTGATTTTAGCTTAATGCATACATGCGTGCAATAAGATCAAGCACAAAGTATCAATATGGCCTTTCTTTTAGGGCACTTAGAAGAGACCGTGCACTTTGCCCGTAACAGGATCAATATCAATCTTTCGGAATGCCGGGTTGGAACCGGTGCCGGGCATCAGATTCACATCACCTGCAAAAAGGCAAAGGAACCTGGCTCCTGAATAGATCATGATATCGCGTATGGGCAAAACCCATCCCTTGGGAACGCCCTTACGAGTGGGATCGTGACTTAGACTAAGATGCGTCTTTACCATGATAGTGGCATAGTCATCGTATTCAGGGTCAGCTTCCAGCATTCTGGCCTTTGATTCCGCCGGTGGTGACCATGATACCCCGTCGGCGCCATAAACCTCGCGGGCGATTTTGTCCACACGGTCACGAAGTTTCATATCCTGCGGATACAGGAATTTGAAATCATTAGTATCCTTACAGGCGTCCTGTACTATATCTGCAAGCTCCAATGCGCCATCCCCGCCGAATTCCCAATGTCTGGAGACAGCACAGCGAGCCCCCGCCTGCTCCGCCGCCCTTTTAACCATGGCGATTTCTTGCTCGGTATCTGTATGGAAGACATTAACGCAGACCACCGGCTTGACACCCGCTTCCTGGATGATCTTAATATGATGCAACATATTGGGAATACCTTTTTCCAGGAGATCGAGGTCTTCACGAGTGTATTCTTCCGGTATTTGAAGCCCTGCTATCACAGAAGGACCGCCACCGTGCATTTTGAGGGCGCGTACCGTGGCAACAAGAACCGAAGCGTTGGGTTTCAAATCGCTGAGGCGACATTTAACGTTGCAGAATTTCTCGAAACCGATGTCCGCGGCAAAACCGCTTTCTGTAACATGATAGTCGAATAGCTTCAAACCGATCTGGTCAGCAATAATTGATGACTGGCCTAACGCGATGTTTGCAAACGGACCGGTATGCACCATAAGAGGTTGATATTCGGCAGTACAGCAAAGTGTAGGATTGATAGTATTGCGCATCAGTGCCGTCATGGCGCCCCCAACCTGCAGGTCGCCGGTTGTGACAGGATCTCCATGTTTATTATAGGCCACAGTTATCCTGTCCATGCGGTGACGGAGATCAGCCAGGTCCTTGACTATCGCCAGCAAAGCCATTAGTTCAGAGCTAACCGCAATGGTAAATTTTGATTGCATGGTGAAGCCGTCCATGCGGCCTCCAATACCTATAAGGATATT
>JAPLHI010000051.1 GCA_026389695.1 Chloroflexota bacterium | reverse complement strand
GCCGTCAATTACTTTATAATATGCTTGTGCGGGAGCAGTATGGGCTCCTGCTATTATGTATTTGCACGAAGAATGGTCATGAATCAAGATGAAGCTCTCCGTTTTCCTGAAGGGTTCCTCTGGGGTGTAGGCACTTCCGCTTACCAGGTGGAGGGCGACAGCTACAATACTCAGTGGTACGAGTTTGAGAAGGCCGGCGGCATAAAGACCGGGGAACGCAGCGGCAAGGCATGTAACTGGTGGGAAGACACAGAAGGCGACTTCGATATCGCCAAGTCTATGGGACTCAATTCTCTGCGGCTTTCAGTGAGCTGGGCCAGGATAGAGCCGGAGGAGGGAATATTCGACCCCACAGCTATTGAACGCTACCGGCAGATGCTGTTAGGGCTGATATCCCGCGGTATCAAGCCCATAATCTGCCTGCACCATTTTGCCCATCCCGTATGGTTTGAAAAAAAGGGGGCATTCCTTTCCGCTCAGTGTGAGGAGGATTTCGCACGTTTTGTTAAGTTCACCGTATACGAGCTGAGCGACCTCTGCAGCGACTGGTTAACCTTTAATGAGCCCAATATTTACGGTGTCGAGGGCTACCTCGATGGCGACCATCCGCCTGCCAAGCATGACAACCTCATCAAGTATTTCAGGGTACTGGGAAATATGGCCCGCTGCCATGCGGCAGCATATCACATAATTCATAATTTACAGCACGATGCCCGTGTCAGCTTCACCAACCATTTCATTATGTTCACCGAACTTTATAAACATCCGTTCGACATGCTGGCTGCCCGCGTAGCAAGCGATACATTCAATAACGTTTTCATAAACATGATCACCGGTAAAAAAGTCAAGCCGTATAGTGCACTTCTCGGTAATCTTGAGCAAGTAAAGGATACCTGGGATTTTATCGGTGTAAACATTTACGGTGGCGTTGACGTGGCCTTCGATCCGTTCAATCCCAAGATGGCCTTCATACGCCGCATTTTTCCCAAAAGCGGCCGCACCGGTGACCTCGATCCAGATGGAAATGCCATGTTCGGGGAGATTTACCCTCAGGGCATTAAAATAGTGGTAGAAAAGTTGTCCAGATATAAAAAACCTTTCTTTGTTCTGGAAAACGGCGTGCCCGACAGGGAGGATAAACTTCGCCCCTGGGTCATAGCCACCGCCGTAAAGACAATGTATGATCTGATACAGCGGGGCTTCGAAATCATCGGTTACCATCACTGGACACTGGTGGATAACTTCGAATGGGCGCTGGGGTATTCTATGAAGTTCGGGTTGGTGGCCATGGACCCTGTCACTCAGGAGAGAAAGCCGCGCCCTTCAGCCTCTTTCTACTCCGAAATTATCAAAGAAAACGGGCTGACCCCCGATATGGTTAAAAAATATGCCCCGGAAGCGCTGAACGAGATTTTCCCTCCGGCAGATTAACGCCGGAAAGGCAACTCATATAACGTGATCCTGCCTACTTACTGCCGAGGAATTCCCTGATATATCCATTTACCAGCGCCGGTTCTTCATGTATCACCTGGTGGGTACCGTTGGGCACTCGTTTTATCCGCATGTCGGGCACATATTGCTCAAGTCCGTTAAGCAGGCCGGGCAATAGCGCATGATCTTTCATCCCCCAGATAACCAGTGTCGGCATATTGACCATCAGAGGACGCAACGGCTGTACGGTAGCGGCCTTCTCACTCAGCCCATAAGTGGGAGTGGCCCTGTAATAATTGCACCAGCCTGTTAACACTCCCGGTTTGGCTATGTTATCCATATACATTTTATATTCGGCCGGGGATAGATGACCTCCGGCCAGCAACTTACCGAGCCCCATAAAATTTTTTATCACAGCGTAGTCATTGTCGGAGAGGAATTTTTCCCCTTCCGGGCTTTGAATGCGGGGCACATACCGGCTGGCCTTGCTTTGATCCGGATTCTCCCTCCACTCCCTGTCCATAAGGTTGGGATGAGGAGCATTAATGATGACCAGCTTTTCCAGACGATCCGGATACATGGCAGCATAAATCCAGCCGAAACCATTGAGATTGTGGGCTACCAACGTGAATTTTCTGTAGCCCAGGTGGTCTGCCAGCCCGGTGATACAGGCTGTCAGGTTGCGCATCTTATATTTATCGACTTCAACAGGTTTGTCTGATTCATTGAAACCGGGCATGTCTACCGCTACTACGTGGTGGTCTTTGGCAAATTCGGCAAGCTGGTTTTTCCACTGGTACCAGCCCTGTCCGAACCCATGCTGGAATATAATTGGTTTTCCTTCACCATCAATAACATAGTGCAGCCTGAGGCCGTTTACTTCAGCATAACCGTCCTTTAACAAAGCCGTTTCCTCCTTTAGGTGTAGTTTTGCTGTAGCCAATATTACCACACATGGTTATGTGCAGCCCATAGAGGTTAATGTTGTGTTGACGGGGAAGTCAACTGATGATACATTATCCATTGGCTTTCCCCTCATTTATCCGCATATTTAAGGAGGTTCCTATGATATCGTTCAGCCCTTCTGAAGAACAGAAGATGATCGTTAATACGGTCAAACAGTTCGCCACCGATGTCATGCGCAAAAAATTCAGGGAGTGCGACGAGGCCGGTGAGATATCCGCGGATATCATCAATGCGGCCTGGGAGCTCGGCCTGGCCGTCAGTTGCATACCCGAGGAACATGGTGGCGCCGGCTGGGATCACTCGGCGCTTACCGGTACGCTTCTGGCCGAGGAGCTGGCCTGGGGCGATCTCTCCATGGCCATGCACATCCTGGCGCCATCGCTTGCCATCCTGCCCATCGTGGAAATGGGCACCGCAGAACAGAAAAAGAAATACCTGCCTCCGCTCTGCGGCGCTAAATTTACCCCGGCTACAGCAGCATTCATCGAGCCGCGCTACAATTTCGATCCCACAGAATTTGGTACTACAGCCAAGAAAAGCGGGGGATATGTGCTTAGCGGCGAGAAATGCTATGTGCCGCTGGCCTCTGATGCAGCCTTTATGCTGGTCTACGCCAGGGAGGGTAACTCCAACCAGTGTTTCATTATCGATAAAGACGCAAAAGGCCTGGAAATAGGTGAGCGTGAGAAGAACATGGGCATCAAGGCGCTGGCCACCTATGAGTTAGCCTTAAAAAACTGCAAGATCCCTGCTGAAAACCGCCTCGGCGGCAATGGTGGCTGCGATTACAGGAGGTTGGCCAATCTTTCCCGCGTGGCCCTGGCCGCCATGGCAGTGGGTGTGGCGCGCGGGTCTTTCGAGTTTTCCCGTGACTACGCCAAAGAGCGCTATGCCTTCGGGGAGCCCATAGCTGCCCGGCAGGCCATCGCCTTCATGCTGGCTGACATGGCCATTGAAGTGGATGCCGCGCGACTGCTTAACTGGGAGGCTGCCTGGAAGCTGGACAAAAAGGAAGACGCCACCAGGGAAGCCTGCCTGGCCAAGATGTATGCCGACAACATGGTGATGCTGGTCACCGATTACGGTGTCCAGGTGATGGGGGGCCACGGTTACGTGCGCGACAATCCCGTTGAGCTCTGGTTCAGGAATGGGCGCGGCTTTACCACTTTCACGGGCATGGCCATAGTATAAAGGAGGACTGCAGAGATGATTGATTTTGAACTTGCACCTGAAGACAAAGCTAAAGTTGAAGAAGCGCATAATATAGCTCAGACGCTTTTCCGCCCCATCAGCCGTTATTATGATGAGCACGAGCATGAAGAACCGCAGGAACTCATAGACACTATGTGGAACTTACGCAGTAAAGGTTTCTTAACAGGAATGGGAGTTGCCGGCGCCCTCATGGTAGAAGAACTCTGCTGGGGTGATGCCGGCCTGTACCTTGCCAGCCCGGGTCCCGGTCTGGGTGGAGCCGCCGTATTTGCCGCCGGCACCCAGGAGCAGTGGGGCCGTTTCCTGGCACGTTTCAATGAGGGCAAACCCACGTGGGGCGCCATGGCCATGACGGAGCCGGGCGCGGGATCTGATACATCTGCCATACAGGCGACTGCAGCCCGTGATGGCGATTACTGGGTACTTAACGGTGAAAAGATTTTCGTGACCATGGGACACAGGGCACTGGACCTCTCCGAAGGCATCATAGTAGTCTGGGCTACCGTGGATAAATCTGCCGGCCGCGCTGGAATGAAGTCCTTTGTGGTGGAGGCGGGTACACCGGGCATGAAAGTTGAGAAGCTGGAAAAGAAACTGGGCATTAAAGCCAGTGATACCGTAACGGTCACTTTTGAGAACTGCCGCATACCCTTTAACAATATTCTGGGTAAAGCCGAGGTTAAGACCAAGACAGAAGGTTTCAAGGGCGCCATGGCCACATTCGACATCACCCGCCCGCTGGTGGCGGCGCAGGCGCTGGGCGTGACCAGGGCTGCACTGGACATGCTCAAGGACGAGCTTGACAAGCAGGGCATCAAGATACGCTATGATGTTCCCCGCAGCAAGCAGACCGCCATCGAGCGCGATTTCATGGAGATGGAGGCTAACTGGCGGGCAGCCCACCTGCTGGTACTGCGCGCCATGTGGCAACTGCAGGGCGGCACACCCAATGCCCTTGAAGCTTCCATGGCCAAGGCCAAAGCCGGCCGCGTCGCCACACTGATCACCCAGAGAGCGGTAGAACTGATGGGTCCGCTGGGCTACTCACGCAAGTTATTATTTGAAAAATTCATGCGGGACGCCAAGATCAACGATATCTTTGAAGGCACCGGCCAGATCAACACACTGGTCGTAGCCCGCCGCGTGCTCGACTATACACGTGACCAGCTTAAATAAACCGTTTATCAATTAGTGGAAAAACCTGCGCCGGACTGATGCCGCTGTAAAAGGCCCGCCATGTCCGGCGTAGATTATTTTTGGCTTCAGATCGAGCACTGTTTGAATACTTTTCATGAGCGCCGGCACATCCTGGCAGAAATAGGGAAAGCCCGGTGAATTTTTGTGGACCAAGCCGCCGAAGATAAGATCGCCGATCAAAATACATCCACCGTCCAGCAAAACCGATAAACTGCCGGGTGTATGCCCGGGAATCGGTATGATCCGCCCTGCCACACCGTAGCTGACCAGGCCCGTTTCACCCTCGATCAAAATATCGGGCTCCATGGCCTGCACCGCCGGCGTTTTCATCATTTTGGACATTACATCCATTACCTTTCCCTTCATGCCCACCGGGTAGAGCGGTGGATTGGTAGCCGTTCGCAGCGCTTCAGCATCGGCCCTATGCACGGCTACGGGAGCGCCTGTCTTGCCCTTCAAATAAGCCGCGCTGCCGTAATGGTCGTGGTGCCCGTGGGTGATGAGTATCAAGGATATATCGGCAAGCTTGATGCCGTGCTGCTCCATTGCTCCCAGGATTTTGCTGCCGAAGCCGGGCAGGCCAGTATCGACGATGATCGACTTTTCACCCCGAATAATGAAAGCGTTCACAAACGCCGATGGTACTGCTATTACTTCCTGCTTAGCACCTGCCATGACTAACCTCCCGTAAAACGGATATTTTTAGCCCAGGACCGCGTCTATTTTAGAGCGTAAAGCCGATTCAGGCAATGCCCCTACGCTTCTGTCCACTTCTGCTCCGTTCTTGAAGAAAACCAGAAGTGGGATGCTCATGGCCTGGAATTGCGAAGCTGAACCCGGGTTTTCATCCGTGTTGATTTTACAGAACTTCATGCGGCCGGTGTAGCGACCTGCCAGCTTATCCATGATGGGAGCAATCATGCGGCAGGGTCCGCACCAGGGCGCCCAGAAATCGACGACAACGGGAAGACTGCTTAGCAGGACCTCACGGCTGAAGGTAGCATCGTCTACCACGACTACGCCTGCCGATGCATCTTGTACACGAACTGTGATCAGGATATCGCCGGGGCGGTTATCGGTCACCTGCAGGGCATTGGTCAGTTTAACGATGGTGCCGTCTACTGAATTTGGCGGTATGATGACCTCCAGTTTTTTACCCTGCCTGGTAAGCATCTTCCTGGTTCCCGTTTTCGCTTCGTCCATACTCAAAGACATCTCGTATCGCACTGCTTGATTATCGAATCCCGCGCTCATTTCCTCTTTCCTCCACTCTTCGCTTTCTTGCTTTTAGTTTTAGGCACAAGCAATTCGAAGCCCGTTTCTTTGTCCGGCAGGCGCACCACGTCCGCGCCCAGTATTTCGTAGATTATCACCTCACCCACCAGCCAGGTCTTCACGCCCATACGCAGGCATCCTGTGGTGGTCTTACCTGATCTCCCCAAAGCTGCATGCATATGCAGCACCGGCTTACCATTATTATCCGGCGCCAGTACCCCGACGCCGACAACTTCGTGCACACCGTCGATGGGCACTAGCATAGGATCGGGAGGCATAGTATCATTTTTTCTCGGTCCTACTACCACTTCTCCGCTCTTAATCCCTCCGATCAGTATCGCCTGTCCGACTTTTATATTGTGCTTCACAGCAAATTGCTCAATGCAGGATGGCAGCACGTCATCATCTTCCAGCCTGATCACAAAAACCCTGCCTATTTTACCTTCGGTATAGCGCATGTTATTTCTCCTCCCTTTTATCTGCTACCACCAATTGTTATTTAAATGTTAATGGATTAGCTTGTCGCAGGCAATAGCACCTTAAGTAAGTTCTTGTTATCCTGCATTCTTTGTCATAAAATACAGACACTTTTTGGCGCATATGTGGGGTATGGATATAGTCGTGCAGGTCCTTGAGTACATCTCTCTTGGTATAGGTGTACTGGGTATTTTCATTGTCCTCTGGGGTGTTATCTTAGGATTTATTGAATTTATTCGCGCTCAGTCTGCTTACCTTGGTAAAACAAAGAGGCCGGTCCCACTGGAGAAAATACGTATAGACCTCGGCCGCTATCTACTCCTTGGATTGGAGTTCCTCATCGCTGCCGACATTATCCACACCATCGTGAAGCCCAGCCTTGAGGAAGTGGCAGTACTTGTAGCCATCGTCGCTATCAGAACTGTGATCAGCTATTTCCTGAATAAGGAAATAGGGCAACTGGGGCACAGTAGATAAAAATTCTTGTGCTTTCAGATAAGAACTTTAATAGAACACTTATTCTATTATATAATAAATAAGTAATGAGTTTAGCTATAAAAACTAAAATCATTCTTGGTGACTGCTCATATAAACTTGGTGAGCTAGAAGATAATTCCATTGACTTAATTTTTACTTCACCTCCATATGCAGACCAGAGGAAAAACACCTATGGGGGTACACATCCGGACAAATATGTTCAGTGGTTCTTGCCGATATCCAAAGAACTTCTAAGGGTTTTAAAACCATCAGGTACATTCATTCTCAATATCAAAGAGCGGGTAGTAAAAGGCGAGCGCCATATATATGTTATGGAATTAATAATTGAAATGCGCAGACAGGGTTGGTTCTGGACTGAGGAGTTTATTTGGCATAAAAAGAACTGCTACCCCGGCAAATGGCCTAATCGTTTCAGGGATTCGTGGGAGCGGCTTCTCCAATTTAATAAATCTAAAAAGTTTCATATGTATCAGGATGCTGTAATGCTTCCTGTGGGGGATTGGGCAAAGACAAGACTTAAGAAATTAAGCGAAACAGATAAGAGAAGGGATGAATCCAGAGTTGGCAGTGGATTTGGGAAAAATATATCTAATTGGCTTGACAGAAATAAAGCTTATCCGACAAACGTATTGTACCTGGCAACTGAATGCGGAAATAAAAACCATAGCGCTGTATTTCCCGAAGCTTTACCTGAATGGTTTATCAAACTATTTACAAAAGATGGGGACTGGGTTCTTGACCCATTTGCCGGTTCAGGTAGCACGTTGAAAGCAGCTCAAAAGCTAAAGCGCAATTCAATAGGTATTGAGATTCATCAAGATTATTATGATGTTATGATAAACACACTAGGAACAATCAAGCAGCAATATCTATTTGAAAAGAAGGCGAAGTATGAAACCCATTCCGATTAGCATAGTAACAGATTACGTTGAAAAAAATATCGGCACATTCCATAAAAGTAGGCTGCGAAGCCTTCAGCGCTTGAAGCTTGAGAAAATACTTAAACGGAAAAATCCATACTTATTTAAAGCTAAGAATATACTTACGTCAGAAAATTTAATTAGGACTCTCCTAGATGCACATTTATCTTCTCAAGAAGAGACATTATTTGGGAATTTCCTTGAGCATTTAGCAATTTTTATCAATGAGTATGTTTACTCCGGAAAGGAATCACCTGCTGAAGGCATCGATCTAGAATTTGTGAAAGGTGGGAAGCGATTCATCATCTCTATCAAGTCAGGTCCTAATTGGGGAAATAGCAGCCAGATAAAGAAAATGGTGCAAAATTTCAAGACAGCGAAAAAAGTACTTCGTGCTCACAACTCTAACCTTGAGGTCATTGCAGCAAATGGCTGTTGCTATGGGATAGATCAGAATCCTGACAAGGGCGATTATTATAAATATTGCGGCCAGGAATTTTGGGAATTCATATCCGGCAACAAAAACCTATATCTCGAATTAATTGTACCTCTTGGGCATAAAGCTAAGCTAAGAAATGACGAATTTCAAGAAGAATACTCCAAAATTGTCAATATTTTTACTACCGAATTCAGTGATAAGTTCTGTAAAAATGGCAAAATAGACTGGGAAGCCTTGGTAAAGTTTAATTCCGCGAAAAACAGGGCTGAATAAACATATCCCGCCAAAGCATTCACATTTTGTGTATGAACTGATACATATAAGATTAGCCCCCACCGAAAGTGAGATCGCCACAGGGCTGCGCCCTTCGCGATGACAATAAAAATAAACGGGCGGACTTAAAAATCCGCCCCTACGATTTATTAACCCAACTGCTATAATATTGGCTCACCCTTGAATACAGGTGGGGTATATATAAAGCGGGCGGGAATTAAATCCCGCCCAAACAATTATATGTGTTCAAAAGTTTGCTTCGTCACTGCGTTCCTCGCAATGACGTGATAAAGAATTAAATCTTCCCGATCTTGCTGATGGCCTCCCGTATCTCGTCCACGGATGCTTCTTCTTCTATTGTGGAAAGGTCGCCGAGCTCCTTGTTGGTGAGCAGGGCTTTGATAACGCGCCGCATGATCTTGCCGCTGCGCGTCTTGGGCAGCATATTAAGGAAACCGATATCCTTCATCACAATGATGGCACCCATCTCTTTTCGCACGTGGTTCATGAGCTCTTTTTTCAGTTCCTCGCTGGGCTGGTAGTTTTTATTGAGCACCACGAAGGCGCTGGCAACTTCTCCCCGTAGTTCATCAGGAACACCGGTAACAGCCGCTTCGACTACCGCCGGGTGTGATACCAGGGCGTTCTCAACCTCGATGGTGCCGATGCGGTGGGCGGCAATTTTCATGACCTCGTCGGCACGGCCAGCAAACCATATGTAGCCGTCCTCATCACGGGCCGCGGCATCGCCGGCATAGTACATGCCCTTCGTGCCGGGGCGGGCTTCCCAGTAGTCGGTCTTATAGCGCTCAGGGTCGCCCCAGAGAGCGGGGGTGAGCCCGGGGAAGGGCTTCTTTATCACCAGTATACCTTTCTCGCCGGTGCCCAGGGTGCGCCCGTCCTTCTCATCAACAATGTCTGCTATTACCCCCGGCGTGGGAAATGCGGCAGATCCCGGTTTAATGGGCGCCATGCCCAGTCCATAGGGATTTCCAATAATTGCGCCGGAAGTCTCAGTCTGCCACATATGGTCGATCACAGGTATCTTCCCCTCAAAAACCTCTTCCTGGAACCACTTCCATGCAGCAGGATTAAGCACCTCTCCGGCACAGACAACCCTTTGCACGCTGCTCAGATTGTGCTTCCGGGCCGGCTCCACCCCGAACCGTGCCAGCCCGCGTATGCCCGTGGGGGAGGTGAAAATGCCGGTCACCCGGTTGCGCTCGATGAGGTCATACCACATATCATTACGTGGGTAATCCGGCGTACCTTCATAAAGTACGGATGTGCAGCCATACAGCAAGGGAGCATATATATTGTAGCTGTGGCCTACGATCCAGCCGATATCCGAAGTGGAGAACCAGATATCGTCGGCATTAAGGTTATAAATCCACTTTGCCATGGAGTAGATATACACCTGATAACCACCATGGTTCTGCACGCTGACCTTGGGCCTGGCAGTTGTGCCGGATGTCGGCAGAAGAAAGAGCGGCTCGTTGGACTCCATCTCAACGTAATCCCCGCTCTGGCCCTCAGCTTTGGCCAGGAACTCCTTCCAGAGAATATCTCGCTCCGGTTTCATGGGAATATCTTTGTCTTCCGGTGCATCCAGTACGACGGTGTTCCTGAAGCCATGACCATCAGGCAACCTTCCCAGCGCATCATCTACCATCTCTTTAAGCTGAACCGGTTTGCCGCGCCGGGAGCCCCTGGCTTTACAAATCACGTATTTCGCCCCGCTTAACTCCACCCTATCGGCGATGGCTCTGGGTGAAAAGCCTGCGAAGATGACCACATGGATGGCGCCTATCCGGGCGCAGGCCAGCATCATACCTGCAGACTCAATGCCCATGGGCATATATATGGCAATGCGGTCCCCTTTTTCCACGCCGATTCCGCGCAGTGCGGCGGAATAGTGCTTGACCAGGTTAAGCAGCTGGATATAGGTTACCGCCCTGATCTCACCGGTATCGCCGGATTCAGCGATGTAAGCCGCTTTGGCGCCCTTGCCCATCATCACCTTGTAATCAAGGGCGCTGTAGCAGATATTGGTCCTGCCCCCGATATACCATTTGAACGTGGGGTAGTTGTGCTCGAAGACCTTATCCCATCTGCGGAACCAGTGAATGTCATGCACGGCGTTGAGGGCAGCCTCCTCCCAGAAGTCGTCGTAGTTTTCCTCGGCTTTCCTGTAAAATGCCCTGACATGCGGCGGCAATATGCTTGCCGGTCTGCGCTCTTCCATAGCCTGCTCTGCCATGACCGTATAACCTCCTTCAACTATTCTAAATGCGGGGGCGATGATGAAAGCAATTTAAGCATTGTATCTGTTTATTGACTGGTAAATCAAGGCATTCCTTATTAAGCACGAAGCGGAGCATTTTAAGCATACTTCCTGTCCGGTTTATACCAGGATATTGCCACGCTTACGCTCGCAATGATATTTCTCAGGCCGCGATGACGTATTAAATAGCTACCTCTTCCCCTGCGGGAATTGTAGTAAAATATCTCCATGCCCATAAAGGTCCTGCCGCCTGAGGTCACCTCCAAAATAGCTGCCGGCGAGGTGGTCGACAGGCCTGCTTCTGTAGTTAAGGAGCTCCTGGAAAACTCGCTGGATGCAGGCGCCACGCAGATCACGGTAGAGGTGCAGAACGGCGGCGTCAGCCTGATACGCGTCACCGATAACGGCAATGGCCTGGATGCCCGCGAGTCTGAGATCGCTTTCCTTCGTCACGCCACCAGCAAGATCAGCAGCCTGGATGACCTTGAGCACATTAATACACTGGGTTTCCGCGGAGAAGCGCTGCCAAGCATAGCCTCGGTGGCCGAAGTGGAGATGCTGACCAACAAAAGCTCCACCACGGCTGCCGCTTACCTGCGACTGGAAAACGGGGAGATCGTGGTAAAAGAAAAAAGAAGCAGGCCGCCCGGCACCACTATCACAGCGCGACACCTGTTCCGCAACTTCCCGGCAAGGCTTAAATTTCTTAAGTCAGCGACTACCGAGTCCGGCCATATAGCCAACGTAGTGAGCCAGTACGCGCTGGCTTTCCCCTGCGTAAAATTCAACCTCCTGGTCGACGGAAAGGTGAACCTGCGCACATCGGGCGATGGAGAGCTTCGATCCACGGTTTCGGAGCTCTACGGCCTTGAAACGGCGCAAAAGATGCTGATTGTTGAAAGCAGTGATAATCTGATCAAACTCAACGGACTTACCAGCCCCCCCGCGGTACAACGCTCCAGCCGCAGCTACCTGAGCTTCTTTGTTAACCGGCGCTATGTGCGTAATAGCCTGCTGGCAAGGGCCGTGGATACCGCCTACCAGGGGTTGCTGATGACGGGCAGGCACCCGGTTGTTATTCTAAATATCTCCATCCCCCCCGAAGAAGTGGACGTTAATGTTCATCCCACCAAGATCGAGGTGAAGTTCCGCAATAATAACGCAGTTTTCATGGCAGTGGAAAAAGCGCTCAGGCAGACACTTGAGAAAGCGCCGCTGACTGCTATCCAGATAACTGCAGACCAAGAAGGACAGGCGCTATCTCTGTGGGAGAGGGCTGCGTTGGCCACGGCCGCCCTGCCTGTTTTACGTACCCTG
>JAPLHI010000148.1 GCA_026389695.1 Chloroflexota bacterium | reverse complement strand
TCTTCAGACAGTCTCGCTTCCGCAATACTACAACTTTCTGCTATTCCCTGCGGTGAGGTTGGCCTAGCTTTCCCGGCCCTGCATGTCCGGACTAGGTTTTCTGTGCAGGCTGCGACTGCCTGTCAGCCCCTTCCCCATGTGAACGGCTCTCCCGTCTCAGAGTACTGTGGGCTGATCCGACCCCCGAAGGCCATTGGCTCTCCTACTTGGTGTTTCGGTCAGCCTACCTGTTCTGACCACTGCGGATTTACTACCCTAGCAAGTCGCCTTCCCAGGAACCTTTCGGGTCTCCCAAGTTCTTGACGCTTCTCTCAACACATGCCACGCTCTTAAGTGGACCCCGGCAGACCCTCGGAATGCTCACCAAATCGCATTCTCTGTGTTGGCTTCTGATCCATTGAAACCATCGCCATCTGCATTCGAACGGTTAATACCGTTAGCCAAATCACGGGGCTGTATCAAGCTTCAGGAAGTGCGGACTTCCTTGTGGCCTATGTTGTTCCCTGTGTACGCTTCAATTGTCTTGTTCGGCGTTTGCCTCCGTAACAATTGCAACACTCGGTATGAATAGCTGGTTAGGCTTTATTCACCAGGGACTTTCACCCTGGAAGAAACGCCAAGCTTCGCTTGGCGCACCAATGGTATGGTTCACCTACCGCTGGTAATGTAAATAAATTTAAGTCCAATAAACTCCTTCGAAACCGAAGTGCTGAGAGATACCCGCACTAAAAGCCGTCAGGTGCAGCAGTAACCAGAATTCCTGATTTTATGTAATTTTTTAAACATAGTTATTTCTGAGATTAAACCCGGAATACCGGAAAACAGCAATGAATTATGAAGAGCAAACTGCGAATGCTCTCCATATTCTCGCTCATCTTCTAAAGCTCCTCCCGTTTGAACCGCCAAAGGCTGATCAGGACGAACAGGACGCATTCGATCAATACGGCCATTATGGGAATGTACGAATAGATTGGTTGGCCTGATAGCAGTGCGGGTACGACCACCTCCGATTGGTTGTTAAGCGGGACGACAAGAGTCCAGGGCAGCACGTAACGTAGCACCGGTAGCAAGCCGATCAGGTATTGTTGCATGAACAGGAACGCCAGGCTGATACCGATGACCGGCCCGCGGCTGTTGAAAAAGGACCCCAGCATAAGTGTCAGGGTCAGGTAGAAGAGATGGTTTAGAAAGATGACTCCCAGCCCTGCCATAAACAATAAAGGATCCATCCCGGCTTTTGTGCGGATAAAGAAGAGCACATAGGCGACGATGCCAGGCAGTACCACCATGGTTACCAGCACTCCCAGGCTGTTGGCAACCATTTTGGAGAGGATGAACGCCGGGCGGGCGGCTGGTTTGGACAACACCCAGGCAGCCGTACCATCTTTCTTCTCTCCCACCAGGACACCCTGCATGATGATGACCACGGCGACGGCCGGGAATATGCCAGCAAAAACGGCATAGATCATGACACCATCCTCTATCTTGAAGTCCGGTGTACTAAATAATACTGCACCCAGCATGAAC
The DNA here is from genome assembly GCA_026389695.1 of Chloroflexota bacterium. Classification (GTDB taxonomy): domain Bacteria; phylum Chloroflexota; class Dehalococcoidia; order GIF9; family UBA5629; genus JAQUQM01. The sequence continues at coordinate 224 of JAPLHI010000148.1, read as the reverse complement.
CCGATCATCCCCGCCCAGATCAGGGTCTGGACCCACCACATCCGGGTCCTCCACCATCGTGCAAACTCGTTATCGAGCAGGTTGTTGAAGCCGCGGCGCCAGCCGCGCTCACTGACCATTACGAAATCACTATTCCCGGACATTCTGCCCTCCTTCGATGACCTGCATGAAGATATCCTCCAGGTTGTACTGCTTTCGGCGGAACTCGGTCACCAATACCGGAC
>JAPLHI010000108.1 GCA_026389695.1 Chloroflexota bacterium | reverse complement strand
TAAGGCAATCGAACTCAATCCCAATCTACCTTTTGCTTATACTACGCGTGCCTGGGCATATTTTGAAAAAGTACCCTCTGACTTTACCAGGGATTGGGTTACCCTGGGTATTGATGACTGCAACACAGCCATCGATCTGAACCCTAATATCGCCCTGGCTTATAACATGCGGGCCGACGGTTATATTCTCAAGCAGGTTTACCACCTTGCTATAGTGGACGCGACCAAGGCAATTGAGCTTAATCCCAAATTTGCTCTGGCCTATAGAACTCGCGCACGAGCCTACAACGAGCTATTCCAGTATGACTACGCCATCAAAGATTGCGATAAAGCCATCGAGCTAAATCCCAAGTTTGCCCAGGCGTATGATACCCGTGGCTGGTCGTATAATGGCAAGGGGATGTACGAACGGGCTATGCAGGATTACAATGACGCCATCCGCATTGATTTCGAAATGGCTGATGCATATTACAGGCGTGCCATTGCGTATAAAAACCTCGGCAATTACACTAAAGCCCAGGAAGACGCTAAAAAATGTATTGAAATCACGGATGATCCCGACCTCGAACGAGCAGCCAAAGAGTTACTGGGCAAACTTTAAAGAAACGCATTCCGCTTTATAATAGTTTTCAATTAGCCTGCTGTGCATCCTTGATATTCTGTTGAATTGCATTCCAGAGATCTGCTCCTGTCTTGGGCAGGTACCAATTACAGGAGGGATCCCACTCATTTACCGGACCCCAGCAAAAAAACGAAATACCATCAAGGTTGCATATCTTTAAAACTTCTTTAAAGTCCCTGTTCAGGCTGGCGACCGTTGGCCTCCCAAACAAGCCGTGATATTCGAATGCAGCTATAGAAAGCCACACAGTAGTGCCAGGAGCCATTTTCTTGATACCTTCAACACGGGAGGCACCAACATCCTTGATTACATCAGGCCACTGCAATTTGCCATCTTCAAGGTAGTTTGAATACAGGTTGAGTGATATGATATCGGCGATTCTATTTTCCAGTAGACCTTTGATATGCTCCGGCACTACATCCTCGTCCCATTCATACATCCTGGCATGGATCGGCCGGCTGGAATCGACTTCCAGCACATCGGCCTTTGCCTGTTTCAACTGCGCAGTGGTTAGCCTGCTGGCAGGCCAGTCCGAATTCTTCATGCCTGCGCCGCTGGGCAGGTTCTCACCGAATTCATTAGAGATATCCCAGGCATAGATGGCAGGATGATCTTTAAGTGCCTTGATCCAGCTCTGTACTTTTTCTTTTTGCCATACGGGTCTCTTGCCCCTGGGAAGATTGTCCCAATCGTCTACTATAAATCCCCAGGCCGTATAACTGAAACCGCCGTCCATAACCACCCGCAATCCCGCTGCATAGGCCTGATCCAAAAAGGTCCTGGCCTTGCTCACATCTTCCTCCATACCCCATTCTGCGGAGATTATATCAATACCTGCCTTTTTCATTTTAACAAAATCTTCATTGGGCAAGGCTATACCCACACCTTTCATACTGTAAACCATTTTGGGTAAAGTTCCCTGCTGCGGCGCGCAACCGGGTTCCTGTTGCTGTACATTTTTAGAATCTTGCTGTGGCACGTTTACCGGTCCCTGTTGCGGCGCATTATAGGGAGTTTGCCCGGGCCCGGAATTACAGCCAGTGAATGAGGCCAACATAGCTACACTCATCAACAAATAAATCAAACGCATTCTTTCTACCTTTCCCCAGATATCATAGATATAATAGAACATTGTTCAATGAATGTCGAAGAAAATTAGCTACGGTTTTTGACTGTAGCAGCATTCAGGATTTAATATCGAACCATGCGCTATTTGAACATCAGGAAATACCTTAGCTCAGTGCTTATCCTGCTCGTGGCTGTTGGTTGTAGTGTAGCCTGCTTATTACCGGTAGATTCACTCAATAAAGAAAATTACCAAGTTTTAACTGAGGCCATTCCGATAAAGCAGAGGATTCCACAGAATTACAGCGGTGGGCCTGCTATTATATTCAGGCTTGATGATGTATCCAAGGTTTGGTATGAAGATACTGTTGAGGAAATAATTAAGCTGTTCAAAAAAACGGTGTCCCTCTGTACCTCGGTATCCTGGCCAATGTTGACGGAACCGACTCTTTCGCTATTCCCTGGCTTAAAAAATATGTTGACGCGGGAGATGTTGGAATCAGCGTCCACGGCTGGGACTGGACTTTTTACCAGCTTGACACAAAGCAGTTGCATATGAGCTATACGGATATTAAATTCAAGATGCTTAAAGCACGTGATCAGTATATGCAGTACTTTGGGGTCGCACCGGTAGCTTTTACCGTTCCCACCGATTATTATGATGAAACGGGTTATAAGGCTATTGACGATGCCGGATTTAAGATATTCGCTACCCACAGTTCGAATGAACCAAATCCTTCAAATATACCGGTGGATCTCAACGGCAGGAAAGATATTAATGGGATGTACAGGATCCCTACCGGCAGCGATGTCTGTGAATGGAATGATACTGATCAAACCTGGGGTGATGTGATAGATATAAGCAAACCGGCAAGCATAACAGATTACTGCAAATATCATGATGCCTGGACTGAGGTGGTTTATAATGAGATTGCATCTGAGACCTGCGATGCGATAAGTGCCATAGGAGTGGCGACGATCAGCCTTCATCCAGACGCTTTTGTAGATAGCAATGGAAAGCCCGACCTGGTAAAGATTCAAAAGGTAGAGCCGATTATCAAATGGATCAAATCATATGCCACGCCAATGACATTTGAGCAATGGTATAACTATATATCCACAAAGAAATAAAGGCTGACGCTCTCAGAGTATTTTGGTTATTTTCGGTTCCGGTACCACTTTACGTATTTTTGTATGCCGGCTTCCAGAGTGGTTTCAGGTTTGTATTGAAGAAGTTTCACAACTTTATCTATATTAGCGAGCCGGTTGAATATCTCTATCTCTCTTGACCTGATATTATCATAATCTACATAAGATGTCTTAACCTTATCGGCTGCGTCCAACGTCTTTAGAATGATTTTAGCCAGATTATTGACCGATACTGCTTTGCCTGTGCCAAGGTTAAACGCCTGGTTAACACCCTTATTGCTTACGGCAGCCAGTAATGACATGTTAACACTATCTTCTACATAGGTGAAATCCCGGGTCTGATTACCGTCTCCAAAGATAAATATCTCCTTCTTGTTGGAAGCCCTGTCCATAAAACGGGAGATTACGAAGCGGTCATCCTGGCGTGGACCGTAGGTGTTAAAATACCTGAGCAGTGTATACTCCAGGCCGTGTTTTTGAAAGTAAGCCCTGCAATAATGTTCCCCCACCATCTTGGTTAAAGCATATGTTGATTTAGGATTAAAAGGGCCTGGCTCTACCATCGGTTTGACCGTGTCACCATAGACCTCCGAAGAAGAAGCAAAAACAAATCGTTTGGCTTTATTTTGTGCAGCCAGGGCAATCACATTTAAAGTCCCGATTATTTCGACATTTAAAACTTCAAGTGGCTCATGCTGCGTCTCCTCTACTCCAACCACCGCAGCCAGGTGAAAAACAATTCCCTTATCTTTAAAAAGCGGTGCAATAGAATCTTTATCGGTAACATCCAATTTGTGAACAGTGAGGTTTTTATGCTCCACAAGATGCCCTATTTTGTTACCGCAGAGCATAGTATCAATGACGGATACATTGGCTCCCAGAGAAAGCAACTTCTCCACATGGTGTGAACCTATAAAGCCGTCACCGCCGGTAACCAGTACCCTGCTGTTTTCATATGTTTTCAGAATATCCATTCTGTTTTACCTTCTATTTTATTTTATGAAATTTTAGCTGCTGGTGTTGATTTGCCGGGAGCGTCACCTATGCGGGTCACTCTTTCACGCCTCCGGTAAGTTCCCCCTCCGAGGACAATATCTATAAGAGCCTTGATCATAGTGAGATCCAAAAATTGTTTGTAACCAAATACAAAAAGCGGTGAAAGCAGCACCAATTTTAAGTCATCCTCCGCAACCAGAACACTCACTAGCGACAACAGGGTCTGCAGTATGAGGAAGAGGACAAACGCCAGGACAAGCGTCAGCCACTCACCATAAATCAACATTACCAGTGAAGTCACAATGACGACCATACTGGCAAAGGGAACAAGCGTCATGGAGATCAACATATAAGGGAAGGTAAGTTTATGCAGAATACCGAACCTGGGATTAAAAAAGGTGTCACGATGCTTCCAGAAATTTTGATAGTCTCCTCGAAACCAACTCAACCTTTGCCTGTAAATATCACGAAGCGTTTCAGGGGCTTCGGTGTAGCATACCGCCTCATTATTGCCGCTCAATATCCTGTGCGATTTGAGCAGTTTAATCGTGATATCGAAATCTTCAAGCAAGAAATCCGGGTCATACGCGCCGCATTCAACCAGAGCAGAACGCCGGAAAGCACTGAAAGCGCCGGACGCTACCGTGAGAGATCCAAAATTTTCAAAAGCACGCCGGACTATCTGAATTTGCACAACATATTCCAGAGCCTGCAATTTGGTAATTAACTTTTTCCTGTTAAATACTTTCAGATTTCCTGCAACCCCTGCTACTTCCGGATCTTGAAATCCCTTGACTATTTCCCTTATAGATGCCCTGGCAATGAGGCTGTCCGCATCCACTGTAACAACTATCTCTCCGGTGGCAAAAGCAAGTCCTGTGTTGAGTGCTGCAAATTTACCACCATTGGGTCGGTGCACTACTTTTACTCCACGGTCTGAATATTTCGACGCCACCTCATATGTGCTGTCCTGAGAACCGTCATCGACAATTATGATCTCTTTTTCTCTGTACGGATACTCAGCTTCCAGGAGCGTCTCAATTGTCCTTGCTACCACTTTCTCTTCGTTATAGGCGGGTACTATAATCGTGACCTTGGGGAAAAAGTTAGTGGGCGCCAGCTCTTCTTTCTTTTGTTTGATTTTATGTACTATTGCCAGCGGAACCGTCAGGAAATTCATCACCATCGTGAAAATAAGAGAAACAAGCAGAATTGTTATCGCAATGGACGAGACTATTCCATTAAGGTATATGGCAAATAATATGAATACTATGAGAAATATTATCAGCAGCGATGCAACATTCTGCAGCCTATTCGGTTTCTCTTCACGTGTTTTTTGCCCCTGTATTAACCGTGAAAGGAAAAAATAAACAATTATGGTTAGCAGAACACCAGCCGCAATCCAGATGGATTCGCTGGGCATAAAATATAAAATAGCCAGAAGAAGCACGAGGAACAGTATACCTGTTATGATTATCGCAATGGTTCTTATCATAGTATCACTATCTGAAACTAAATTACCGTTAATTATAGCTGCATCTCCAGCCGGGAATTAAATTAATCTGCCCAGGTCGTTCGGTTCGAGAATGTCAATTCTTTGCTGGCGGGCAAACTGTCTTGCCTGGGGGCTGATAACGGGGATGCCGAGGAATACCTTATTACGTATACCCGAATCATAGGCAGCCGCATCGAATCTGGCTATCTCATCTATACCTACCGGTTCCCCTGACTTGCTGCTGGCGACGCCTATGGCCATAGTTGGCATGATGATTTTATCATCCCGCCTGGCATAAATATCGAATATATGATCAACTCCCGATTTACCAAGTATCTGTGCTCTTTCGAAAACCTCGTAGCCGCGGTTCCTTAAAAACCGCACAACGGTGGTTCTGGCGCTCGTAGCCGGAGTCTGGCCGTCATATAGTTGCCCCGAATCTGTTGTGCTTTGTGGAGAAAGTCTGGCACTTGGTTTACCAGTGATATCGGAGACTACGCTACCCAGGGTTTTGGCCTCAAAAGCTCTTATCATCTGCCTGTTGGCAAAATTCGTTGCTTCATAACCCAGCTTGGGAATGGCGATTACTACTTTATAATTAATTCCTACATCATAAGCCCTGGTATCAAATTTAAATAATGCTTCCAGACTTACTTCAGACTCTCCGGCCGACGCCACCAAAATTCCAATACCGAGGTTGATCTTAGTTAATATATCATCTCTGATGGCCAGAATATCCACGGTATGCATAGCACCGGAACTGCCGGTCAGTTGAGCGAGCTCCTGTATCTGGTATCCTTGCCCTCTCAAAAAATCGACCAGTTGCGTTTTGGGTTTCAATTGGAATTCCAGCCACCCTTTCTTGTCCGGGCTGAAAATGTAGGAATAAACAGTGATCTCAGTGAGCTCTTCGGCAGTCCATACTTTGCGGGTCTTTAAATTACGCCATTTCACAACCGGTGTAGTAAATACTTCATTGCAGCCTAAACATCGGTAATGAATACCAATATTACGATAATCCGTGCCAATGAGACGCAATTCCCTGTGGCATTTAGGACAAATATATCTGCCGTCCTGCCTGTATTCCTTGTCCAGACCTACATATCCGCAATTAAAATGCTCCACGAGCTGCCCTTTGACCAGGTTTCCTGAATCACAGCGCGGGCAACATTCTATAGGGAAGAGCTGCATCAAACCTTCCGGATCAGTATATAGTTTCTCGAACGGGCTTCTAATCAGAATGCCGTTTTTAGCCAGGTTTTCCAGGGTATTCACAGTTTCCTGATCGGAAGAATCGATTAAGCCGTCAACCGTCGGATAGCCATATCCCAGCTTCATAGATAAATCAATAACAGGTGTGATTTCTGTCAGTTTGCCGTTCACAAGCGCATCAACCAGTTTCAAAGTTCTAACATCTTCCAGGGCAGTTTCACCTGTTTGCTCTCCAATCCTGGCTTCTTGGTTAACCTGAGGGACGGCTGTTTGTTCTCTCGCAGGTGAAAGTACAACCTGCTCCCTGGGTGGTTGTGGTGGCACTACCTGCATCCCCGGAACGTTCGCAGCCACAGGCGGCACAACTTGTACAGGTGGTTCAGGTTCTACCTTAAATATTGCAGGTTCTACTTTATTTTTTAAAACTTCAGACGGTTTTGCAGCTTCGGGACGTGTTATACCGGGGTATGTAATTGAAGACTTTATCTCAACCGGCTTTTCCCCAACAATAATACTCTCTTTCTTTTCCGTAGCGGGACGCTTTAAAAGAGCCCTGATCCGTGCCATTAGTTTTCTCGGACTGATAGGTTTCCTTAAATAGATATCGAAACCCAATTCTTCAACTTTAGCCCGGACTTCAGACTCCGTCACCGAGCCGAGTAAAACAATAGGAATATCAGAATGCTGCCGTACCCTGAGGCAAGCCTCGTACCCGCTCATATCAGCCAATTCCTCATCGATGATAGCTACCTCAATACCATTTTTATCGATAATAAGAAGACCATCCAGACACGTTGCGACACCGCTTGTATCCAAGCCGCTCTGCGACAGCAATTCTATGCTTTTCTGCTTTAAGACAGGGTCACTCGATAAAAAGAGTATCTGGCTCATCTTTTTCTCCTCAACCTTCTGGATAATGCCATTTCTTTTGTATACATAATATTATTAATTATCCGTCATATCAACTCGCTGATTGATGGAACTTATACCCATCGGTGTCGGTTAAAATTATCTTGGGATTGTCAGGATCATCTTCGTGTCCGGCGTGCTGCATGATCGTTTTGTCTCTCATTATAATAAATATTACCGAGATGTCAATGTGATTGCTCAAAAATTTTTCTGATAATGTCCTGCTCAGGTCATAAAAAGTTAACCTCCATTTATTACTTATTGACATGGCTACGCTGCACCATTAAACTATGCTAAATTCGATCTGACGGCTGGTCAAATCGGCAGTCAACGAGGGAAAATGCAATGAAAAAAGATAATGTGGATGTATTAAACTTCAAGAATGTCGCCAGTAAAATCGAGAGAAAATCAGCCGTGATAGGTGTGGTAGGTCTGGGATATGTAGGTTTGCCGCTGGCGGTAGCCTTTGCCGAAGCAAATTTTCCTGTCCTGGGCATTGATGCTGACCAACAGAAAGTCAGCAAGCTCAACAGGGGCATATCGTATTTGCTGGATATTGAATCTGAGCGACTGAAAGCAGCAGTTAAATCCGGCTTTTTAAAGGGAACCACTGAAGGATCAGCGCTACGACGGGCAGATGCTATCATCATTTGCGTGCCCACACCACTTACCAAGACCAAGGAACCCGATTTATCCTATATTGTTGAAGCAGCCAATCAGATAGCCAGGTATGTGCGTTCAGGACATTTGATAATTCTGGAAAGTACAACGTATCCTGGGACAACCAGGGAGGTTGTACTGCCTCTGCTTGAGTCCACCGGGCTCCAGGTCGGGATCGACTATTTTCTGACTTTCTCACCCGAGAGAATTGACCCCGGCAGTAAAAAATTCACTATAAGGAATACACCCAAAATAGTGGGCGGTATGGAGCCGCATTCTACAAAGCTGGCCGCAATGCTCTACAGGCACGTTTCTGACAAGGTAATAGAGGTGTCCACTCCTGAGGCTGCCGAGATGGACAAGGTTTTTGAGAATGTCTTCCGCAGCGTAAATATAGCCATGGTAAACGAGCTGGCCAAGCTCTGCGAAAAGATGAATATCAGTGTCTGGGAAGTTATTAAAGCCGCTTCATCCAAACCGTTCGGCTACATGGCTTTCTACCCCGGACCGGGTGTGGGCGGGCACTGTATTCCTCTGGATCCCTATTATCTTGCCGCAAAGGCGAGGAAGATATTGAGGATATCAGGGAATCACCATCTAAGCGGGTCATTGAGCTTCTGGTTGAAAGGGGCACAGACGTGAGCTATCACGACCCTTATATACAGGAAATTAAAATTCACCATAAGACGTTAAAATCAATTAAGCTGGATAAAAAAGCTCTGAGTTCTCACGATTGCGTGGTAATAGCTACCGACCATAGCAGCTACGACCTGGAATTTATCATTAATAATTCGAGGCTGGTGTTTGATACCCGGGGTTGTACGGCACCCATTAAGGCCGATAACCTGATAAGGCTGGGAGAATAGTAAACTATCATTATTATTTTCCCACCAAAGAAACCTCTATAAAGGCTGTACACCGCTGAGTAGTTTCCTCGGGTTGTCAACCATTATCCTTTTTATCTGCTCATCCGTTATACCGGCATGATTCAAAGCAGGAAGGATGTTGCGGAAAATATTAGTAAAGGACCAGTTGGCAACTTTCTGCCTTTCTTCCTCGGGTAATATTCCTCCCCGTCCGAACCCGCACGCAATAAAATCCTGAGATATCATGATATGGTCTGTATACCCGATCCCTATTAGCCCAATCAAATTAGCTAACCTAACCTTGTCCGGTTGAAATACTTCAATCCCGAACCTGTCGAAAGATATATTCACTCCCATATCCAATACTGAAAGTTGATATTGCATCGAAGGGTTGCCGCACATGTGGCCGATCATGATGCTCTTTGGATTGACGCCTTCTTCTAAAAGGAGTTCCGTCTGCTCGGGGCCCATGGTACCGCCCTCTGTATGTGTAATGATAGGAATACCCGTCTCTTTGCTGGCCTGGGCCGCTGCCCTCAGCATTGCTTCTTCACAGGTTGAAATATTACTAAGACCTGTGGCAACTTTGATAACACCGGCTTTAACTCCTGACTGTCCAATGCCCTTTGTTATTTCATACATAAAAGACTCGTACAGCTCAGTCTTCATATCGCCGATCTTGCTTTTTGCCCGCTGTTTCAGATAAGTCCATTTTCCCATGTCATCTGTGTACCTGCCTGTTGCGCAGATTATGTTGATCTGCATCTTCTCAGAGACGTCTTTCAGAACATCGATATCCCGGTTTAAATCCATTGGTGTTGCATCAATGAGAGAATTCAAACCATATTTCTTGGCGGGTTCAAGAGCTCGCAGGCAAATATTTACTATTTTCTCCCTGTTGTACGGTCGAGTATAGGGATCATACTCAAATCCCGCATAACCTGCGACAATATGTTCATGCGGCAGTGTTACTCCCAGTAAGTCAGGTGAAATCGGACCGTGGACGGTGTTAATCACAGGCATATCAACTCCCCTTTCAATTTAACAGTTAATCATTTAATTGTTTCATAAAAAAGATTATAGTTATGTACAGCGAAAATTACACTTAGACGTGATTCGTCTGATTCTATTATAATCATGCACCAGTGGTCAATTATGGCATACTCTGTAATTAACACAAATAATCAGCTTTAACATATGGAAATTTAAATCAGGAGGATATTATGGCACGTGTAAGCTATGTAGAAAAAGAGCAGGCGGAACCGTTAATTAAAGAAATGTTCCAGAAAATGGAAGATCAGAAATTGCCAATTTTAAATCTTTTCAAGGTAATGGGACACTGCCCGCATATTGGAAGGAATTTTATAAGATTGGGCAACGCCATACTTAAGAATGACGAGCTATCGCCCAAACTAAGGGAATTGGCCATATTACGTGTTGGTTCACTTGCGGGATCGGTTTACGAATTCACAAAGCACGTTCCCATAGGCAAATGGGCGGGATTGAGTCAGGAGCAGGTCGAAAGTATTTCCAATTGGACTGCTTCTGATAAGTTCGATGACCAGGAGCGGGCAGTACTGGCATATACTGATGAAGTTGCCAGTGACGTCAAAGTGAAGGACGAGACTTTCAACAAGTTGAAGACCTTTTTGGACGAAAAGGGAATCGTGAAATTAACCGCTGCAATCGGCTACTACGGGATGGTATCAAGAATTCTTGTAGCTCTCCAGGTAGATCTGGAACCCGGTGAACAATTACCCATTTTCCTTCGCTAATGATACGGAATGCTTTCGCAATAAATAAACATATATATACGGGAGGCTAGAATATGCGATTAAAGGGCAAAGTGGCGATTGTATCAGGTGCGGGAACGATACGACCGGGTATGGGAAACGGCAGGGCGACAGCAATATTATTCGCAAAGGAAGGCGCAAAGGTAGCCTGTGTTGATAAAAACTTATCTTCCGCTCAAGAAACTGCAGACATCATCAAAGCACAGGGGGGAGAGGCGATTGCCATGCAGGCGGATGTGACGCAGGAAAAGGAAGCTAAGGCGCTTATCCAGGCAGTCGTCTCTGAATATGGCAAGCTGGACATTTTGTTTAATAATGTAGGTGTAGGTTTTGGATCTGCCGGTTTAAAAGTATCTGAGGAAGACTGGGATACTATAATGTCCACCAACCTGAAAGGCATACTGTTTCTCTCTAAGTACGCTATACCCGAGATGGCAAAGTACGGTGGCGGCGCAATAGTGAATAATTCTTCCGGGGCATCATTTGTTGCCCATCAGATCTATGCCTATTCAACATCCAAAGCGGGAGTGAATGCTTTAACCAGGTGCCTGGCGGTTGGAGCAGCCAAGTATAACGTGCGGGTCAACTGTGTCGCACCCGGGCTTATTGAAACACCTATGGTACAGCCAGTGATGGGAGAAAAGCGGGACTACGCGATCACCACCAGGGTACCCATGAAACGCCACGGCAAACCTGAAGAGGTAGCTTATGCAGTACTTTTCCTGGCATCAGATGAAGCATCATATATAACAGGTCAGACTCTCAGCGTTGACGGAGGCGTATCCGTTTTTTAAGTACGAAATTCCTTGATTAGCGAAATACAGGTGGCAAAAGCTGCAGATAATCTTTGCCGCTGATGGCGCTGGCACACATAAAACCTGAGTGAACCGCACCTTCAACCCCACCTTCATTAAGACGCTTGCCATATGTATCACCGGCAAAATATAGTCCCTCGATATTGGCACATTTTAAATCAACCCATTCATCTTCAGGGTGCCGCCAGAGTATACAGCTATCCCCCACGGTGAAAAACATGAACTCCAGTGCCTTCCTCCAGCCTGTGAAGGCATGGTCCATGAACCGCAATATCCGATCTATAACAAGGCCCACTCTCTTTTTATCGTGAGCTTCGGCAGCCAGTATACTGGCAGACATGCCTATCAAATGCTTGCCTTCGGGAGCGGTTGTCGGAGCTATAGCGGACGTAGTTAACAAGTCTAGCGGTACATTGCCCCTGAACAGCCCTTCGCTTTCAGGAATCAGCATGGATGTATGATAAAAAGACCTGGGGTCAGTCTCGAGTTCACAGAAAGCGCTCAGCGGCTTGGTCATCCCGAACTGACCGGCAACCATGGAAGTGTGTATGATATTTTTACTCAGTCTTACAAAATCCTCAGGCAGCAGGTTTTCCGGAATGAGTTTTAACAGATCTTTCGGGGGGAGAGTACAGACTAACACCGGCGCCTTTATTTCCGTTGTTCGGCCTTCAATGTCAACCGCTACACCTGTGGCTTTCCCATTTGTTAGCAGGACCTCTTTGACCTTCGCATTAGTTACTACGTCACCATGCGCGTCTTTCACCACTGCGGCAAAACCCTCGGTAATAAAACGGTGTCCCGGTGATCCCGCAAAAGCCCAGGAACCATTGGTAATATGGACTCCGGTGTCCTGCACCTGTAAAAATACTTTGATATTCTCTCCGGCGGAGTTCAACGCAGGGTCATCGATAATCGTCTGGAAGGTCCCCATGGCATAGTGAAATTCCTGTGCCAGTTCACTTTTAGTTATTCCTTCTACCCAGTCCTTCAGAGTCACATGGTCAAGTTTTTCCGCTTCATCTATCGTACCGACCTGGAGTTTGCGTTTATGCACTTTCACCATCTCGGCATAATCTTCATCACTCATCCAGGCGTACCTGGCTCTCCTGCCTATAATGTGAGGTTTCCAGTCATGGTCATACCACACGAAGCCTACACTGGGGTAAAAAATCGAAGCTTTGTTAAACAGTGCCAGGGCATAGCTCACACGTCCCCTGTTGGTATACCAGGCACCCCTCCCACCTGCTTCAAGAACGTAGCCGTTGAGCATTTTCTTCTTTATCAGGGTCTTCAGGTCGGGCGAAGTCCTGTCGCTAACCCAGGAGTGAGCGGAAAGCGCAAGCGTTTTACGGAATTTGTCCTCATCTTTAATCGACTCGCCACGGAATGATGTAGCTCGCCCCCCGATCTGCGAAGAAGCCTCCAGGATAAGGACTTTTCTATGTTCCATCTGTGATAATATAGCTCCAACTACCGAACCTGCAATCCCGCAGCCAATAATGATGACATCGTAATTGTTGGAAATTTTCACCGCCATTTTCCCCTCCTTAGATGACTCGAAATTTATATCAGATTTAAGGATTTATCCACCCAATGTACCATCTTACCTTCCTTACTTATTTTACATGTCTGTCGGATCGTGTCAACAAACCACGGTCGATTTTATATGACTGGCCTGTAAATTCATTTGACAACTTATTGTTATAACGGTCAGCCTAACGGGTATGGATCACCATGGATGGGCTCAGCCATCTTAATGGCGATGTCACTAATGTATATTACTCTTTCGATTGTACTGGATGAGATGTGGGTACGACAGGAAACACGTAAAACCTTTAACTATATATCTCTTTTCGACGAGATTACGGTTGGTGCTGTTTGCACTATACAGATTGCCTATCTTAATATGCTGACATCATCGAATTATATATTTTTATTCCCCTGGACAACTGTCATACCCGTAGCCGGATTCGCTACGGCACTTGCTGTTGTGTTGGAACTTCTCAGACCTTACCGGCATTATGAAAAAAAAGCTGATTATAGAAGATACCAGCCAAATTAAGGCTGAGATATCCAGAATAAGGCAATCTGGACAGCCTCTGGCTTACTGGGAATCTCAAAATCCTGCTTACGTGGGTATGCTGGCCTTGTTAATACCTGTGGTTTTGTTTATTGTAGCTGTCATATCCTGGTCCGAAATGGCCTGGTTATCAATCCTGATGATATTTACTGGATTGGGATTGGCACTGATATATGGCGGTTTTCGCACACTGGTTACAAGAGATACTGTAACTGTTAAAATGGGCATACTGGGCATTCAATTGCTCCATCTCAAAACCGCTGAGATAACCGCGGGGCGGTACATACTTTTGCTCCCATCAGAGATTTTGGAGGGTACGGAATACGTTTCAATCGTGATATGCAGGCTTCTTTCCTTAAAGGTGACCGCGGTTTGAAGATATCAACTGCTGGCGGGAAGAAATACCTTATCGGCTCAGATCACCCGGATCGCTTGGCGTCAGTTATTGGCGCCGTTGCTTTTTGATAAGTATAAAGATAGTTCTTATCTCACTTAAGTGTTTTCAATGCCAGAATATGTATCTCTGCTCAAACTTTAACCAGGATCACAGTATAATTTTTCCCATAATACTTAGCACACCTGGGGCATGTTGTGTAGAAAAAATATGTTTTTTCTGGTTTTTTACCCTTTGATTTTACGAAATCATTCATTTCTTCGGCCCATTTTCCGGCGTTACGGTACGGTCCTTCAAACACCTTGGAAAGATAGTTACCCAATATTCTTTCCATTTTAGTTCCTGGCACTTCCTTACTCACTGCAATATAGATATCGGCACCCCATGGAGATGCTTCATCGGAAAGCATAAGTGGTTCAGCTACAAGGGCATCAGCCTGTTTAATCATCTCCATGTTCTTGATAATCACTTTCCCAAAATTCAGAGGTATGTGCAAGAAACTTTTAACGTGATCTTTAATAAACAGTTTGTCCTGAAACGTGATTTCCTTCTCATCCCACGGTTCCGGATTAAACTTGGGGCAGCAACCCGTTTCTGATTGTTCATACAGCTTTTCCATTACGACTTACCTCCACCTTTTAAATTAATATATTTTTTTCATCTGGACAAGCCAAGTAGAAATAACTATATTACAGTGAATTTAGTATCAAGTCCTTTCAGAAATATAGTAAAAAGTACACAATATCACATTTAATTGTCAATGTATTATTGAGATTGTAAGCCTGGGGAAGCTAAGCGTATAGTTTGACTGGCGCCGCTACTGCGTAATCAAAGCCCTTCAAAGTCCGGCGTTCTATTGTCGCCTTGAGAATGTGCTCGATGTCCTGCACCAGGGCTGAGTCCGCACTTGTCACGAATGTTAGTGCATCACCCTTCTTATCTACCCGTCCCGTGCGGCCGATGCGGTGGGTATATGCATCCGTGCTCTCAGGCATATCGTAATTTATTACGTGGGAAATACTTAAAACATCAATGCCTCTGGCAGCAATGTCGGTAGCCACCAGGATCTTAACCGAGCCTGTCCGGAAGTCATCAAGCGCTGCCTGACGCCTGCCCTGAGTCAAATTGCCGTGTAGTGAAGTGGCTCTAAAACGCGCCTTTTTCAGTTGCTGGGCAACCTTCTCAGCACGATGCTTGGTACGCGTGAAGACAAGCACGGACTCCGTCTCATGACGGTGTAATAGCTCTATTAGCAGCGCAGTTTTAAGATGTTGTTTAACCGGGTATAAGGCATGCGAAACTGTGGCTGCTGGCGCTGATCGGCCGATTTGCACAGTGACCGGGTTATGCAGGGTATCCTGCACAAGCCGCCTGATATCGTTAGGCATGGTGGCCGAAAAAAGGAGTGTTTGCCTCGGCTTTATCAGGCACTTCAAAATATTCTTTATATCAGGCAAAAAGCCCATATCAAACATGCGGTCAGCCTCGTCGATAACAAGTACTTCCAGGTTTGATAAGTTGATTGTGCCTTTCCATAGATGATCGAGCAGGCGGCCCGGGCAGGCAACTACTATTTCAACTCCACTGCGGAGCCTCCGTATCTGCTGATCCATGCCCACACCACCGTAAACGGCAATGCTGCGCAGACCGGTTTTTTTCCCTAATTCGTCAATGGCCTCGCAGGTTTGTTCCGCCAACTCACGCGTGGGTGAGATTATGGCAGCGCCAATCCGGCCTCTCGGGAGCTGCAACAGGTGCTGCAGTACCGGCAGTACGAAAGCGGCAGTCTTGCCCGTCCCAGTCTGTGCCAGGCCTATGATATCACGGCCTTGCATGATGGGTGGGATAGATTGCACTTGGATAGGGGTAGGCGTCGTATAGCCAAGCGCCCGTACGCCAGCCACAATGCTGGGATGGAGATTAAAGTTCTCAAAACTCATTGGATGACCTCTTTTACAAATATTAGCCAGGTTTCGGGCCATCCAATACTTGAAATAAATCTGGAAGGATTATAAGAAGCTTGTAATAACCTTAACTTGAACTTTATGTAGTATACACTAACACAGGCTTCTTGGCAAAAATAGCCCCAGCTACCATAAAAAGTGAGTCAACCGGGTAGCCCGGGTTATAATCTATATTCATGTTATACTATTAAACAAAATACTGATAATTGACGGCCTAATCAATCCGCTTTCGGTTCCAGTCCCGGTATGAATAAATGTAGAAAAGGATCAATATGCATAATTTGAGTCTGGATTTTCTATTTCATCCCCAATCCATTGCTATCGCTGGCGCCTCCGAGACCGCCAACAAGTTTAATGCCGGACTTAAGTTCTTAGAGGGATTGCTGGCATTCGGGTATAAGGGCAAGATTTACCCTGTCAGTCCTGGTGGAGGAGAAGTACTTGGCTTAAAAATATATAAGAACCTTAAAGAAATCCCGGGTCAGGTAGATTATGTAATATCGGCTATCCCTGCCCAGTATACACCTCAGCTGGTAGAAGATGCTGCAACTAAGGGGGTGAAGGCAATTCACTTTTTTACTTCCGGTTTCAGTGAGATAGAAAGCGGCGAGGGAGAAAAACTACAGAAAGAGATAATCAAAATCGCCCGCAGGGGAGGCATCAGGATTATTGGTCCCAATTGCCTGGGCATTTACTGCCCTTCGGGAGGTATGACCTTCAATCCGGATATATCCAGGCAGAGTGGCACGGTAGGGATGGTTTCCCAGAGCGGTGGAAATGCTGCACACTGTATTCATGAAGGAAATTCAAGGGGCATTTATTTCAGCAAGGTAATCAGCATGGGGAACGGCGCTGACCTGAACGAATCGGACTTCCTTGAGTATTTAATAGATGATCCTGATACAAAAATAATCACTGCCTATATCGAAGGTGTCCGTGACGGTCCCCGCTTCCTGAAAGCGCTGAAGGCAGCCACAAAAGTTAAGCCCGTGATAATTTTCAAAGTTGGCAATTCTGATGTGGGGGCAGAGGTCGCGGCATCGCATACTACCGCCATGGCCGGTTCCAGCAAAATCTGGGAGGGGCTTCTAAGGCAGTCTGGAGCGATACAGGTACACAGCATCGAAGAGATGGTTGATGTCACTGCCGCTTTCCTGAATATGCCTGCGCCGGCTGGCAGAAATGCAGCGGTAATTGGTATAGGCGGGGGCGCCAGTGTCATAGCGGCAGACGAGTTTATAAATGCGGGGCTGGAGCTACCAAGATTATCTTTAAAAGTGCGCCAGGGATTATTGGGTATCCAGGGTTCAGAAGCCGGCCGTATTTTTAAAAATCCGGTGGACGTCAACAACTTCGAAGGGCCTGAAAAATTTCTTTTAACTGTAAAAGCAATTGAGGCTTCTGATAATGTAGATTTTTTGGTAATACAGGTAGCTTATGACCATTTCGGCCTGATATCCGCTGCCGATAAAGAGTTTTTAACCGGTGTATATATCTATTCAGTAATTCAATTGAAAGATAAAGTAGATAAACCTATAGCCGTTATCCTGCATTCATTTTCTGCCAATCACACTAAAAAGCTCGCCTTGGAATCCTATGATAAACTCTCAAAAGTCGGATTTACCGTTTTTTTCTCAATCCCACGGGCTGCCGTTGCCATGAGTAAATATATCTGGTATCAGGAATGGTTGAAGTCACACCGGGCCGGACCAATTAAGAAATCTGCAGGATAGTTGCCTTATTATTGTGGCTTTATTCTACGGACGCTATTAGATTTACATTTAGGGCAGACTCTTTCTCTGACTTCCTGTTTTGTGTCCGATTCCATTTCGTAAGTATTGCCGCAACGAAGGCATTTAAAAAGCTCTTTGGACAAGTTATTATCCTTTCATTCTAATTTGCATGGTCCATAGCTGTAAGAATCTTGCGTGTATATTCGATTTCGTCCATGGTAACCGCCTTGCGGATTTTCTCAAGTTCGTGCATTATCTGAGCAAAGCGTGGCCCTTCAGCGGCACTGATCCATTCCAATTGCAGCCTTTCAGGCTTGATCCCCAGCTTTTCCATAGTATCCCATATCTTATCAGCCCTCTTCTGCGTTGAGTGGTTTGCTGTTATATAGTGGCAGTCCCCGATATGGCATCCCGATAACAAAACTAGGGGAGCTCCCAATTTGAAGGCATGCCAGATAAACCTCTCATGTACACGTGCGCTGCACATAACTCTGATAAAACGATTATTTGCCGGATACTGCATCCTGGAAATGCCTGCGACATCGCTCGCAGCATAGCTGCACCAGTTACACAGGAAGCTGATGATTTTATTCTGTGGCTCTCTAGCCAGGGCAGAGCTGATCTGGGCCAAAATCTGGTCGTCCATAAAATGCTGAATAGCAATGGCGTCAAAGCGGCATTCTGCCGAACAGGCGCCGCAACCGGCGCATGCTGCAACAATCACTCTTGCTCCGCTTTTAGCTTTAACATCGACTTCTATGGCGTTATAAGGGCAAATCCTGGCGCATACACCGCAGGAAGTGCATTTTTCATTATCGACTACCGCCTTAACGGCATCTCCCTTAATCACGTCGAAATTCAAAATAATTGAACTGCGGGATACAGCTGCGCTGGCCTGCGTGACGCTATCCTTGATATCTTTCGGAGCTTCAACGGAACCTGCAAAGAATATGCCCGGCGTCGGTGCGTCCACCGGTTTTAGCTTGGGATGCGCCTCCATTAAAAAACCATCGGCGGTCAATGAAATATTCAGGAGATTACACAGCTTTTTTAGATCACCGCTTGGCTGTAACCCCACAGATAGGACGAGCAGGTCTAATTCATAGTTCTCAATCACACAGGTGGTCGTATTCTCCACGCGCACTTTTATATTCCCTGTGCCAGGATCCTCCATTACTTCCCCGGGAAACCCGCGTATATAATGAACTCCCTCTTCTTTGGATCTCCTGTATAGATCCTCGAAACCCTTGCCGTAAGCCCGGATGTCCATATAAAAAACATATATTTCTGTATCCGGTTGGTGCTCCTTGATCAGCAGGCTGTCTTTAATGGTGTTCATACAGCAGACATTCGAACAGTAAGGATTCCCCCTGTTGTGCGTTCGTGAACCAACGCACTGTATGAAACCTATTCGCTTGGGAACCTTACGGTCGGTCGGCCTTAAGACCTGTCCCTCGGTGGGACCTCCGCCACAGATCAGCCTCTCAAACTCCATGGTCGTGATCACATTTTCAAAGCGCGTATAACCATATTCATCCAGTATTGTCGGGTCGTAAACATCCATTCCGGTGCATACAATAATTGTGCCGACCTTTAATTCGATCTCTTTATCCGCCATATTCAGGTCGATACACTTCTTTTCGCAGACTTCAACACATTTATTACATCTGACAGGATTATTACCCAGGCAGTTTTTCATGTCGATAATATAAGATGGTGGTACAGCCTGAGGAAATGGAATGAAAGCTGCTTTCCGTGAAGAAAAGCCCTGCTGAAACTCGTCGGGAACGATGACAGGGCAAACTTCCGCGCATTTACCACAGGAATTGCAATCCAGTTCGTTTACGTAGCGCGCCTTTTTATTAACAAGAACCGTATAATTTCCTATATATCCGCTCACCTTCACTATTTCACTGAAAGATATCAGTTCAATATTCGAATGTTTTCCTGCATCCATCATCTTGGGACCGAGCACACATATCGAGCAGTCCATGGTTGGAAATGTTTTATCCAGTTGAGCCATTACTCCACCTATGGACGGCTGTCTTTCGACTAAATACGCCTTATGCCCCGCATCTGCCAGATCGAGCGCAGCCTGTATACCGGCCACACCGCCTCCGATTACCAGTGCGGCATCAGTAACGGGAATCCTGGTTTCCTCAATAGGCTGTAACAATCGGGCTTTAGCAACAGCTATTTTGACTATATCTGCTGCTTTGCTGGTGGCTGATTCCCTGTCATGCAGATGGACCCAGCTGCAATGCTCACGTATATTTGCCATCTCCAGCAGATAGGGATTCATCCCTGCTTTAGTTATGCAGTTGCGAAAAGTTGATTCGTGCATTCTGGGTGAACATGAGGCTACCACAACACGGTCAAGATTGTGTTCATGAATATGTTTCTTAATTTCTTCCTGGCCGGGATCTGAGCATGTATACTTGTTCCTCATGGCTACCACGACTCCAGGGATGCCGGCGGCAACATCTTTTACAGCTTCGCAGTCAACCGAGCCCGCAATATTCATGCCACAATCGCAGATAAAGACACCTACTCTGGTATTATTCTCTTCCAATTAATCCTTCTCCTTCAGCGCCAGGTTTTGTGAGAGTAAATGGTAAATGTCTCCATTTCAACTATTTCAACACCGGCCAAGGAGCGTAACAGTTCGCGCGGTGCATCGTATACTTTTAAATGCCTTCCCAGCTTGCAGGAATCCTGGTACGTCACTTTTTGCCTCGCATGCTGATTTCCTGCCGCTCCATGGCTTATTTTAGATATTTCCGGGACTTCTATTAAATGGCATACTTCCATATTCCAGTTATCAAAATATTTGGGGTAGTCCACTTTCAATGTATAGTAACATTCCGGGCATGAGACTATTATCTTTTTTATGCCGTGATTTTTTAACTCCTCGATATTGGCATGCCCGAGATCGAGAAAGCCGTTTAAATCGCCCGATAGAATCAGGTCGTGCCCGCAACAACGTTCATTAGCCAATACATTATAGGGAACTCCAGCCGACTTGAGTAATCTCATAGCGCCGATTGAACTCTCTGATGCTCTGACACCGATATCCTTAAAAATAGTATCGAAATAAGGAGCACAACCTACAAAGAACGCAGTGCTGCTCGATGAATTTATCTGAACGTCATCGGGTATCCAGCCAAGTCTGTTCTGCTTTATTTCTTTGTTGGCCATTAAATGCATAAAAGACTCGGGCACACCGCTGTGACTATATACCGGTTCTGTGCCGTTTTCACGCGATTTCATCCTGAGATACCTTATAAAGTCGACATAGCTTACATTGTAATTGCACCTGATAGAGCACATGTTGCATCCTATGCAGGACCATATATTCCGGTCGGAGTAAATTTTGTCGGGATGGCGCAAAGCTTTGCGGACAATCAACCTCGGACTGAATTTTGCATCAAACCGGGACACGGGGCATACGGCTGTACACTTGCCGCAGTCCAGGCAATACTGTACTTTTGTTTGGCGGATAATATCTTTTAGTTCTGACACCGAATTATCCCCATTAAACCGTCAATATAATCACTTATATTTCTCGATACTTGTCTGAATTTTGACAGGCAGGGTGGGGCATACGAGTTCATTAACAAAAGTGTTAAGTTGCTCCACAAAGCCTTTACCGTCAAACGCCGCTAATTTCAACCGCTTGATTCTCTCACTTTTTACGCCAAGCAGGTTCAATATATTTTTAGATTTAGCAATTTCTATCTCGATATTCTCGATATATTGCCCGTACTGGCATTGCTGTTGCAGGCAACCGAGAAGCATGACTCCATCTGCGCCGAACTCAAATGCTTTGAGAATGAAACCGGCGTTGACGCTTGAAAGGCACGCCAATTTGATAATGTTTACAGACGCAGGATATTTCATGCCCGCATTAGATGCAGCGTCGATACAGCTCCATCCATCCCAGTTACATGAAAATACCACTATTCTGGCCGTCAATGATCACCTTTGTACGTCATATTTTCGCCTGGCAAAGATATGATTTCAATGATGCGGTGAGTATCTTGTTGTTCTGGCTGTCAATATATATGGCGCTTGTCGGGCATACGGCGGAGCAGGCTCCACATCCGGTACACAGGAATTGCTCTAAATATGAATGCAATCGCCCATCGGCGTTTTCCTGAATTTCGATCAACGGACATTGCTCAACACAATTCCGGCACGCCCTGCAAAGGTCGGTATTTATTTGTGCTGTTGAATGTCGCATTGTAATCCAGTGTGAGCGGAAATACATTAGAACCTTGGCCGCTGATATAACTCCAGGTGCGCTTCTCTGCTGCTCATCAATTCCAGTTGCGCTCGTGTTGATAAAAAGCCCAACTTTATTCAGAGTAGCTTCATATTTACTAAAATTTAAATTTGATTCTGAATCCTGACTGCCTGAATCAATCCCGCTAATGATACGATTACACAACCTGCCAAGGTATGTGGAGTTAATCTTATCAAGGACTTCTTTTTTCAAAGAGGAATCCAGAATAATTGCTCCGGCGTTCAAAACCTCAGTATTATTTGCGTACTCGAGCCTTACCTGATAATTGCCGGGGCAGCCGTCTATTTTAATTGAATCCGGGAATCCTTTATAAACTGATTTACCTGCCGCCAGGCTATGAGCTTCTTTTGCCTCCGTACTTGAATCCATCAAATCGTTATGAGGTTCAATATGAAAAACTACATATCCAAGCACCTCCAGCGTCATTGCTGAAATTTTGTTGGTATTCGATCCGCCAATAAAAAGTGCTACCGGATTAATGGGGTATCTGGCCAAGTTTTGAGGTTGCGTGGATGTCAGGTGAGCCACCGCTGCTTCGAGCATTCTGAGAGCCTTATCTGTAGCAGCAACACGGTCATTATTATGCGCCCAGGCGCATAATTCTCTTATGTTGATGTAATCAATGTTGGAATTTTGATTACCCGAAATATTACCGCTTAGATACTTGTGGAGGAGAATTCTTCTGTCATTGCAGCTATAGCAGACCTGGTCATAATTGCAGCACCTGCACGCCGCTATAATGACGTGCTTAAGGCCGGTTTCCTTTATCTGTTCAGAGATAATAGAGGCACCGCTTTCGGTGCATGCCTGTTCGACTACAGATACATGCGTGATATTACCTTTAGAATTGCCCGCGGTAATCAGCCGCTCGAAATCTATTACTGAGCTATTCTCGCCGTTGCAACGGCACAGAAATATGCCGCTCCCGCTTTCAGCATCGACCTGATTATCATGGGTAATATGCTGATGATGGTGGCTCAGTTGATGGCTATCCTTCAATGCCAGCATGTCGGGAAAATCAGCAGTTGAATCCAGTATCGTTTGTATCACCCCGGCCATGATTTTTTTCTTATTGTCCCCGGCTGATACAGAAGTTTCAAAGCTAAAATCGTATATGCCTTCCATACCTGCAAAGTTTCCTGATTTTTGATCACAAGCTTCGCCACAAATTTTGCCGTCCGGGAATCTCAGGATAATGTCTGCTTCAATTTCCTTGGATTGCAGATTGTCAGCATGGACAATGGCATTTGCTTTGCAGACCTTTACACATTCCATGCACTCGCTGCACAAAGCGCAACTCAGACACCTTTTGGCTTCTTCCAGCGCTGCTTCAGCCGAAAATCCTGATGTCGTTTCCTCGTAAGTATTTTTCCTATTCTCCAGGTCCAGATAGGGCATTTGAGCCCGCTTCGAAGGCGATGCTACTATTGCATTAACATCGACCTCAGCTATTTTTGCTGGCTCCTCCTGCCTCCCCATTTCCATATCGGAACCGGCCAAATAACGGTCTATTGACTCAGCAGCCCGCATGCCGTCGGCCATGGCATCTACTACATTATTCGGCCCACGCATACAGTCGCCGCCGGCAAATACGCCGTTCAAGTTTGTCTCCAACGTGAGCGGATTTACTTTGATCGTACCTGAAGTTTTCTCCACAGCTAATCCCTCCAGATTTAGCTGTGTTGCATCTGAAGATTGCCCTATGGCTACAATCACATGATCGGCATCGATGACGAAATCAGTCCCCGGCACAGGTTCCGGCTTGTGCCAGCCGTTGCGCATCACCTCGTCGGTCAATCTGGTTCGCCGGCAACGTACTCCAACTACTTTGTTCCCCTCCCCCAGTATCTCTACCGGGAATGCGGAATATTCTATTGAAACGCCTTCTTCAAAAGCCTCTTCGATCTCATCTCCGGCAGCGGTTAGCTCCTCCGGTACTGTCCAGCTGATTATCTTCACGCTGCCTTTATTTTTCCGTATGGCTACCCTGGCCGAGTCCACGGCGGTGTTACCGTCACCGATAATAACAATATTTGAACCTACAAATGTTTCACCCATTTGATTCAGTGTTATTAGAAACGACATACAATCGATGACGCCTGCGAGGTCCTCGCCCGGTATATTTAATTTAATGTTTCTCGAGGCTCCTATGGCCAGGAAAAAGGCTTTATAGTCCCGTTCACGCAAGTAGGCAAAATCTATATCGCGGCCGACGGTAATGCCGGTCCTGATTTTGATACCCATGCTGATTAGTTTATTTATCTCACGCTCCCTTATTTCCCGGGACAACCTGAATCTGGGTATCCCCGTCGCCAGCATGCCTCCGAATGTGCCATGAGATTCGAAAACGGTCGGCTCGTATCCCCTGCGCTTCAGCTCCCACGCTGCCATAAGCCCGGCCGGGCCGCTGCCCACAATAGCTACCTTGCCGCTTGAGGCGGGCCTGTCTGCTTCCGGGGCTTTTTCAACAGTAGCATCCATATTATCATATGTGTAACGATGCAATGCCCTGATGGAAACAGGGCTGTCTATTTTTACCCGGCTACACTTTTCCTCACATGGATGCTTGCATAAGCGGCCGAGAATTCCTCCAAGAGGTGCTGTCATATTGATCAGCTCATAAGCTTCCCTGACTTTATTGTTGGCCAGCAAAGATATGAAACCCTGCACATTGATGCCCAGCGGACACGCAGCGCGACAGGGGGAAATCTCATTCTTATCAATCACCATGGTCGAGGGAACCGATTTTTTCCCGGGGTACGGCTTATGAATAGCGGTCCGGGTTATTGTTTCGTCGTCCTGCAATCTTGTTAACCTGGTCGAGCAATTTTCCTCACATTTTTTGCAGCCAGTACAGATATCGCTATCAATATAGCTGAGTTGATGTGTTGTCTTAATGCGAAAATTACCCTTTGTGCCGCTGATATCTGCCGAAGTGGTGTTGTATATAAAATTAATTGAGGGGTGTTTGATTGCCTGTAAGACTGCGGACCAAAAAAGCCTGGGGTCATTCTTATTGGAATCGAAAAAAGCAAAGGCGGGACAACTCGTGATAAATCTAACATCAGCTCCTATCTGTGCCAGGTAGAGTGCAGCCTGTAAGGCATCGACATCACTTCCGATTACGGCTGCCCTTATTTTTTCTTCCATCTCAGGCAGGCCTATCACCGAGCAAAGAATAATGGTATCCCATTTCGAACGCCTTCATGTTAAAACTTTCGGTGCCCGCAGGAATAAAATCTTTAATTGATCTCTCCAGTGCTTCTCTGGAGATGATATTGCTATGTGCGGCAAGAAATCCGAGCATTATGATATTGGCGACTACCGGCCTTCCCATCTCCTGCGCCATCCGGCTTGCAGGTATCGATAGCAGTTGGGCAGCAGGCGAGTTATCGACCTTTACCAGCCCCGAATCCACTATCAGAAGTGTATCTTTAGATGCTTTTCCACCAAATTCAATATAAGCCTCTTGAGATAAGATAACCTGTATCCCGGGATCAATGATGTAAGGATACTCAATTGGGGATTCGCTGATTATAAGTTCAGCGCGGCATGACCCTCCCCTCGATTCGGGCCCGTAGCTCTGTGTTAATGCTGCAAATCTTTTATTATAAATCGATGCAGCTTTGCCCATAATGTTCCCCAGGAGAACAACCCCCTGTCCTCCAAATCCTGCTATCCTGATTTCCATTTTTTTCATCTAATCTCCCCCGAAAGATCAGGTATTATTCTCACAATTATTTTGTTGACGGCTTCTTTGCTTTTGCGGCTACTTTCGCCAGGTTTTCCTGCAAAGTAGGACGTATAATGTCGACAAATTTCCCCACAACTATAGGACCATTCTGAGTGATTTCCGTTTCTCTGGGATCAGCGCCATTCTTAATGATGCTTCTTTTCACATAGTTTTTGAGTGAGTCCAGCCCATCCGGCTCTTTATTCATTCTCCCGTACACGGCCGGACAGGGACTGATAACCTCAACGAAGGAAAAACCCGGTTTTAATAGAGCTTCAACGATTGTGTTTTCGAGCTGGTGAAGGTGCACGACCGTCCATCTGGCAATATAAGATGCTCCGCTGGCGAAAAGCAGTAAAGGCAAGTTGAAGGCAGATTCAAAATTCCCGTATGGAGTAGTCGAAGTTCGTACATCATATGGCGCTGTAGGTCCTACCTGGCCGCCTGTCATGCCATAGTTAAAGTTGTTGATACAGATCACTGTCATGTCGATGTTACGCCGCGCGGCATGAATCAGGTGATTCCCGCCTATTGCAACGAGATCACCATCCCCTGAAAAAACTACGGCTTTCAATTCAGGATTGGCCAACCTTAATCCGGTGGCGAAGGGGATGGCGCGTCCATGTGTTGTATGAAAGGAATCGAGCTTCACGTACCCGGCAACACGGCCGGAGCAACCGATGCCGGAAACAACGGACATCTTGTCCGGATTCAACCCGGATTTATCTATCGCTCTCAAGAAGCAATTTAAAGCCGGGCCGATACCGCATGCCGCGCACCAGATGTGCGGCAACCTGTCCTGCCTGAGATATTTGGCTATGGAAAGCTGGTCATTTTCAGGCGGATTATTCATTGCATTTCCTTATGGATGCTAAAATCGTTTCGGGCTTATGAACGTCGCCGCCGGAATGCGGAACTAATAAAGTGCGGGCTTTACCTCCGGCGCATCTCTCCACTTCGTATACTATTTGCCCGCGGTTTATTTCAGGGACTACAAAAGCCTTTATCTTGAGAGCGAGTTCCCTGATGCGTTTTTCAGCAAATGGCCATAATGTGACTAACTGTATAAAACCGGCTTTGATGCCTTCGTGACGCGCCTGGTCAACGGCAAATTTGGCAATGCGGGCGGTTATTCCGTAAGCGCACACAACTATATCTGCATCATCCGTTAAATGCTCGTTGTACATGATTATATCGCCGGAGTTGAGCTTGATTTTATCAATGAGCCTGGTGATAAGGTTATCCTGTGCCCTGGCATTCATGGCGGGATAACCCCTCTCGTCGTGAGTCAATCCCGTAACATGAAAATGATATCCCTGTCCCGCAATTGCCATGGGTGGTATCAAACCGTCATCTGCTTTGTACGGCAGATAGGAGTCGGGGCCAACCTGGGGAAGTTTTCTGAAAACCAGGTCGGATTGGCGAATCTCAGGTATGATAACCTTCTCGCCCATATGCCCGACCACTTCGTCGGACATGATCAAAACCGGTACCCTGTATTTTTCCGATAGATTGAATGCCTTGACGGTCAGGTCGAACATCTGTTGAGGCGAATCAGGGCTTAATGCAATGATTTCGTAGCTGCCGTGAGACCCCCACCTGGCCTGCATAATATCCTGCTGCCCGATC